>JAIDNR010000451.1 GCA_029063695.1 Ruminococcus sp. | reverse complement strand
CGGCAGCGTCAGATGTTTATAATACATTATATCTCATGTCATAGTATTTGTCAACAAAAAGAATCGGCTGTATCAGAAAAAATACAGCCTTTCAAAAAAATTATAATAGAAGGGGAATTGGGGGATTTCATTAATCCTCCTATATTATATATTATCTTCCTTAAAATAATCTTAAATATCAGGAAAATTTTTCAGTGTACGAATGTTGCCTTGATAATTGTATATCCATAAGGTGCAACAGTTACACAGTCATCAGAAAATTCACCATTGAACTCCTCAAAATCCTTGAAACGGTCAAGAATCTGTGAGATATTTTTGATTTTTACAGTATCTTCTGTTCTGTTGACAAAAATGATATAATCAACATCGCCCTGTCTTGTGAATGCAATAACACGTTCGTCAACTGTCTGTCCGTCATTGATTACAAAATAAGTTCTGCCATCTTTCATATTGGGAATAGATTTTCTTACACGGCTTAGTTCCGAAACATAGCTGATAAGCTCGTGGTCCTCATTTCCCCATGGATAACAGCGGCGGTTGAACGGGTCTTTGTAGCCCTGCAATCCTGCTTCATCTCCGTAGTAAATGCTTGGAACGCCCGGCAGGAAGAACATGAGTGCCATAGCGGATTTGAGCATATTCTTGCCTTTTTCATACTGTTCATGAGAAAGATAATTTTCAGCCATCCAGTCCTTGCTCTTATCGTCGCAGTAGTCACCGGCGAGACGGTTTATAGCACGTTCAATATCATGAGTTGAAACGAAGTTCATGAGTATATCAACAGACGGTTTGGGATAATTTTCAAGAATAGTCATGATAGAATAGATAAAGTCTCTGGGAGTGCCGCCTTTGACAAAGTTTATGATAGCCTCACGGAACGGATAGTTCATTACTGAATCAAGCTGTTCTCCGAGAAGATAACGTCTCTTTATGCCATAGCTTTCCTTATTTGATGCATCTTCCCAAACTTCTCCGATTATGATTTTGTCATCTCCGTATCTCTTGACTGATTTTCTCAGGTTATTAAGGAACTTGTCGGGAAGTTCGTCGGCAACATCAAGACGGAATCCGGCAGCACCTTTGCTGAGCCAATAGTGAAGTACACCCTCATCACCGCAGATAAACTCTGTGTATGCCTCATTGTTTTCCCATACATTAGGAAGTGTATCAATTCCCCACCATGCCTCATAAGTTTCGGGATAATTTATAAAGCTGTACCATTCATAATATCTGCTTTCCTTTGACTGATATGCACCGGGTTCGTCTTTATAGCGTCCGAACTTATTGAAGTAACGGCTGTCTGCACCTGTATGTGAAAATACACCGTCAAGAATTACGGAAATGCCGTATTTTTTTGCTTCTGTGCAGAGTTCCTCAAATTCGTCATTGGTACCGAGAAGCGGGTCTGCATTCATGTAATCGGCAGTATTATATCTGTGATTTTCGTGTGATTCAAAAATCGGATTGAGATAGATGCAGGTTACACCGAGATTTTTAAGGTACTGCAATTTTGACTGTATACCAGCAAAATCTCCGCCGAAATAGTCATTGTTCCATACATGACCGTTGTGGTCAGGCTTGTATAAAGGTGTACCGTCCCAGTCATCACGCAGAATACGTCCGTTAGGAATATTCTCGTGAACTTTATCGCTTTTACAGAATCTGTCGGGGAAAATCTGGTACATAACTCCGCCTTTGAGAAAATCAGGCGTGTTGTAATCACTTGCATATACTGTAAGCTGAAAAAGTCCGCCATCCTGCACATCTCCCTCGTGACAGTTGACTTTTTTGATGTAATATCTTGTTCCGCCACTTGTATATGAGAAGTAGTAGTAATGAATATCGCAGTAGCGTGGTGTGTATTCGCATGAATATACAAAGCAGTCCTTTTCTTCGGCAGTCACATTCATCGGCAGGAAACGTTCTTTGAATCCTGTACGGAAAAGTACCATTACAGGCGGAAAGTCAGGACGTATATCTTTGGAAAGTCTTATAGAAAAATGACAGGTTTCAAACTGTCTGATAGCACCGAAAATGGATTTATAGTCTAAATTCCATGTATCATAAATAGGTTTCATAATTTTTCTCCATAATCAAAAATATTTTTGTAAGTTTTCTTAACATCACAAAAAGGGAACGGACTGAAATAATTCGTTCCCTTTCGGATTCTGAGTTAAATCTTAGCGGAGATGCCAGATATTGTCAGCATATTCCGTAACAGCACGGTCAGCAGAGAAGATTCCTGCACCTGCGATGTTGTTGAGTGACATCTTAGCCCACTTCTTCTTGTCGTTGTAGCATTCAGTGATATAAGCCTGTGCCTTGCGGTAGCTGTCGAAATCGGCAAGAACCATATACGGGTCACGGTCTTTGAGTGAATTTGCAACGTCATTGAAGGTGCAGCCGTTGATTCCATGATACATACGCTCGATAGTTTCCTTGATTCTTCCGTCGGAATTGAAGTAGTCAATAGGATTGTATCCTCTTGCTTTGAGTGCATTGACTTCGGGAGTTGTCATACCAAAAATAACGATGTTATCATCGCCTGCGGCTTCCTTGATTTCGATGTTAGCACCATCAAGAGTACCGAGAGTAACTGCACCATTAAGCATGAACTTCATGTTTCCTGTACCTGATGCCTCTGTACCTGCAAGTGAAATCTGCTCAGAAATATCAGATGCTGGCATGAGATGTTCTGAAAGTGTTACACAGTAGTTTTCAAGGAATACAACCTGAAGTTTCCTGTTGATTTTTGGATTCTTTCTGATTTCCTCGGAGATTGCCCAAATCATCTTGATAATCTGCTTTGCAAGATAGTAACCCGGAGCAGCCTTTGCGGCAAAGATATAAGTCTTAGGTGTAAACGGAGCATCGGGATTTGCAAGAAGATATGAATAATCGGCAAGAATATTCATAACATTGAGGTGCTGTCTCTTGTATTCATGGAGACGCTTGACCTGAACGTCGAAAATTCTGTCAGTATCAAGGATAATTCCCGACTGTGACTTGACATATTTTGCGAATTTCTTCTTGTTTTCCTGCTTTACGTCCATGAGCTTTGCAAGAACGGTATCATCATTTTCAAATGCACGGAACTTTTCGAGTTCTGAGCCGTCCTTGATGAATTTGTCGCCGATTGTTTCGGTAAGAAGATTTGTAAGTCCCGGATTTGACTGATAGAGCCATCTTCTGTATGCGATACCATTTGTGACATTCTTGAATTTTTCGGGAGTGTTGTTGTATTCATCATTGAATACGGATTCCTTGATAATTTCAGAATGAAGCTTTGATACGCCGTTTACGCTGTGTGAAGCAACAACACAGAGAGTAGCCATGTGAATCATGTTATCCTTGATAATTGACATTCTTGTTGTCTTTGCACTGTCGTTGCCGTTTTTCTCCATAAGTTCCTGACAGTATCTGTTGTTGATTTCAACAATGATAGAGAAGATTCTCGGAATAACTGTTCTTACAAGGTTAACGTCCCACTTTTCAAGAGCTTCTGCCATAACAGTGTGGTTAGTGTAAGCGAATGTCTTTGTAACAATATCCCATGATTTTTCCCATGTATATCCGCAGTCATCAAGAAGAACACGCATAAGTTCAGGAATTGCAAGAGTCGGGTGAGTATCATTGATGTGAATTGCAACCTTATCGGCAAGATTTTCGAGTGTACCATAAATCATCATATGACTATTTACAATATCGCCGATTGATGCCGCACAGAGGAAATACTGCTGTCTGAGTCGGAGTCCCTTGCCTTCTGCATGATTGTCATTAGGGTAAAGAATCTTTGAAATAGCATTTGCTGTTGCATTCTGTGCAAGAGCTTTTGCATAGTTGCCCTCATTAAATTCACTCATGTTAAAGCTTGGTGCTTTAGCTGACCAGAGACGGAGTACAGAAATGCCCTCTCCGCCATAACCTGCAACGTACATATCATATGGAGTTGCAACAACGGTGTTGTAGTTTACATGAGAGATATAGTGGTACTGATTATCCCAATATTCCTGAATTTCACCTTCAAAATGAATATCAATTGAAAGTTCGGGCTTGGGAACAAGCCAAACGCTTCCGCCTGGAAGCCAGTTGTCGGGAAGTTCGGTCTGCCAGCCATCTTCAAGCTTCTGCTGGAAAATACCATACTCATAGCAGAGGGAGTAACCCATTGCAGGGAAACCTGTTGTAGCAAGACCGTCAAGATAGCAGGCAGCAAGTCTGCCGAGACCACCGTTTCCGAGACCTGCATCGGGTTCGTGGTCAAATACCTTGTCAAGATTGATTGTGTGCTTTTTGAGCATAGCACGAACTTCATCGGCAATTTCAAGGTTATAGAGACTTGTTTTGAGTGAACGTCCCATAAGGAATTCCATAGAAAGATAATAAATCTGCTTGCCTCCTACAGAATGAGTGTGGTTGACAAAGCTCTGTCTCTTTGCACTAAGAATATCAACGACAATAGAGGAAAGAACCTGATATACCTGCTTATCGGAAGCTTCTTCAGGTGTTACACTGTAAAGAGCCTGAAGTTTTTTGGGAAAATCAGTTTTGATTTTATCCATAATAGCGGTTGTGTTTGAATTAGCCATATAAAATCTCCAATCTGCCGCACAATGCGGCTTGTTTTACTGCCTGTATATTTGTCTCTTTGTTCTACTGACGGCATATAAATGTGAATGCCGTGTTTATTTACAAACAGTATATACTATATTTTATCATATTTTCACTTTTTTTTCAACTGTATAATTATACAAATATTTCTCAACGTAATTTACATATTACTGAAAAAAGATTGCATAAATCGTCTCTTTGTCAAAAAAAGGCGAAAAAGTCTTGTGCAGTTTGACGAATTAATAATTATTTAATATTTGATTTTGGTATATTAACACAACAAAGATATACAGTATATTTAATACTATATTGTTAAAAAATAAAATTTGAAAAATATATAAAAAACATTTGAAATTTTGGGAAATATGTGATATAATATTTTTAATAAGTGTAGAAACAATATCTTACAAATGAAAGGAACATGAACTATGCAAAAAAAGAAAAGATTCTCAGTACTTAAACTCCTGATAGTAATCATCTGCATTACATCAATCATCATTTCGCTTGCGGCGAACATTCTCTTCTCAAGAAATAACGTTCCAAGCATTTTCGGCAGGGTTATTTATGTTGTTGACGAGAATAATCCGATGGAAGGCGACCTTACAACAGGTGCAGCACTTATTGCAAAAGAAGCCGTTGACATAAGCATTATGACAGGTGATATTGTCATCTGTTATCCTTCGGACAACCCCGAAAGTCTTTGCCTCAGAAGTATCAATTATGTTGTAGAGGCTGAAGACGGTACATCAAGATACTTTACAAGAGATTCGTTCCATGAGGACCAGACGGACTCTATCTCAAAAGATAAAATAGTTGCCGTCTGCACAGGCTATCCTGAAAGCCTTGCACTTGGAAAATTTATTAATTTCGCTGTCAGCATGAACGGAATTTTAATTCTTCTTGTTGCGACAAGTGTTATTCTTGTAATATTTATTATTGCCGCAATTGTAAGTTCTCATTCCGCAAAGGAAGATGAGGAAAATGAAGTATCACTTTATGATTATGACGGGGACGACGGAAAGAAGAAAAAGCACAGAAAGAATGCTCCTCTTTTTGACAGTTCACAAGATGTTTCCGATAGTCCCGAACTTGAACGTAAAAAGATGTCAATTGCAGATAATTTCAGTCAGAAACAAGTGAATCCCGATTCTCCTTACCAGAAAGAAAGAGAAAAAGAACGTACAATGCAGTTCAAGGCACAGCGTGGAAGTATTCCGGCAGACAGTTCTGCAAATACAATGTCATTCCGGAAAAACGATTCAAATGCATTCAATTCAACGGCAGATGCGCTCAGAGAAGAAATGCTCCGCAAAACTGCTGAGGCTGAGAAAACAGGCGTATACAATGTAAAGAGCAGTATTGCATCTGATTCTGTAAACGACAATACAGGCATTATCTCAAAATCCGAGGTTGAACAGCTTTCACGCAGAGAAACTTCTGTAAATGAAGTACAGAATATTGCAAATATACAGAAATCCGCACCTGCAAAGCCGTCTGTATCATCAGCAAAAAGTTCCCCCGATATTTCTGATATTATCAGAAAAACCGAAACCGAACGCCGTAAGAAAAGTCCTTCCGATATGTCGGTTGATGACCTGCTCAGAATGATTGAAAACGAAAAGAAGAAACTTTAATATCTTGTTGCAGACGTTCACAAGAACGTCTGCTCGCTTTATAAGTGAGGTTCTCCATGAAGAAAAACGGATTATTGAAAACAGTGCTGATTCTTACCGTCGTTATGGGTCTGCTTACCGTAATTCTGCTTTTTACGTCGGTAAAGCAGGCGGAAAACAACACATATATCACTATAGACCCTGATACAATGAAACTTATCCAGCTTGAGCCGCCGAAAGACGGTGACCCCATTGCAATTGTTGATACCACTTTGGGCGAGTTCAGGTTTGTTCTTTATCCCGAACAGTCACCGAATGCTGTAAAAAATTTCACCGAACTTGCACAAAGTGGTTATTATAACAATACTTATGTTTTCAGCTCCGAAAGCGGTGCATATTCAGCCGCAGGAAGTAAACTTAAAAACGGTGAAATGCCACAGGATTACGATAAATCCCGTGAACTTGTTGTCCGTGAACTCAATCAGAATTTATGGACTTTCAGAGGTGCGGTTTGCAGTCTCAATACCACTGTTGACCGTTCATTCAAGGAAAGAGTTCTGGGCGGCGGAACTTATTTCAACGGAAGCCGTTTTGCAGTTATTAATTCTATTGAATTTGATGATGAAACAAAACAGGCTCTTCTGGAGGATACCAATAATGAAAGGCTCGGACAGGCTTTTATTGATAATGGCGGAATCCCCAATTTTGCACAGCAGATGACTGTTATAGGACAGACTTATGAGGGTTTTGATGTGATAGAGGCTCTTTCAAATCTTGAAACCGAAAGCAGTGGTATCTATAATATTCCTAAAGAGGATATTATGATTAATTCCATTGAAATTTCTGAATATACGTCCGAAAACAGCAAATAATACGTCAATTGATATAATTATCACAAGCTTTTTGATAAAGCTTTTCCCGATAATAACCAAAAATATCGGGAAACTATTTACAAAAGGATTTTTATGTAGTATAATAATTTAGGTCAAAGATATGAATTTTTTATAAATATAAGAGGGCTTATTTATGATTAAGAAAAAATTACTTGCATTTATTTTATGCGGAATTACTGCCGCTTCACTTATGACAGGCTGTGGCGATTCCACGCAGACCACAAACGATAATTCAACAACAAGTGACAGTTCGGCTTCGGGTGAAACAGCCACGGACGCTCCCTCTGTTCCTGAAAATGTGGATATTATGAATTATACCGCTCCTGAAAAAGGCGATACGATTATCGAACTTACTTTCAAGGATTATGGTACTGTAAAATTCAGGCTCTTCCCCGAATATGCAGAACTGGGCGTTGAAAATTTCGTCGGTCTTGCAAATGACGGATTCTATGACGGTCTTACATTTCATCGTATAATCAAGGAATTTATGATTCAGGGCGGTGACCCTCTCGGAAACGGTACGGGAGGCAAATCTCTCTGGGGAAGTTCCTTTGACGGCGGAACTGATTCTCATCTTATTCATCTTCCGGGTGCTGTTGCTTATGCAAACAGCGGTTCAACTGCTTCAAATTCAAGTCAGTTCTATATTGTTACAGGTATGGAAATTCCTGATGATTTGTTTGACTACTATGAACAGCGTGGTGTAATGCATTCGGATAAAGCAAAAGAGATGTATTTCCAGCATGGCGGTGTTCCTTTCCTTGACGGCAATTATACCGTTTTTGGTCAGGTTTTTGACGGACTTGATGTAATATACCAGATTCAGTGCGTTGCCACCAATTCAGACGACAAGCCGTTTGATGATATTATAATAGAATCCGTAAGAGTTTCTGAATATAACGGCGAGGAACTTAAATGGCATATCTCTGATTATACTGATTTCGATGACCCGAATAATCATGATATTGTCAACTTCACTGAACCCGAAATCGGCGACGAAATCATTAAAATGAATATCAAAGATTACGGCGAGGTTAAAATAAGATTATTCCCCGAATATCTCTCAGATGCTTCCGAAAACTTTGTCGAACTTGCAAAACAGGGATATTATGATGGTCTTACTTTCCACAGAGTCATAAATGATTTCATGATTCAGGGCGGTGACCCTCTCGGAGACGGTACTGGCGGTGAATCCATATGGGGTGACAAGTTTGATGGCGGTACGTATTTCAATCTTGTTCACGTTGCAGGTGCACTTGCTTATGCAAATTCCGGTGCAACATCTACCAACGGCAGTCAGTTTTATATCGTTACAGGTGAAAAATGTGATGATGATTATTTTAATGAACTCGAAGTCTATGGTTATGATTATTCGGAAAAAATGCAGGAGAACTACAAAAAAGCAGGTTACGGTTATCCTGCTCTTGACGGCGGTTATACTGTTTTCGGTCAGGTTATTGATGGCCTTGATGTTATTTTTGAAGTCCAGAAAACCGAAACAGATGACAATGATAAGCCTTTGAATGACGTTATTATTGAATCAATTACAGTTGAGGAATATGACGGCAGTGAGATTAAATGGTATATCTCAGATTATGACAATGCTGATTCAGACAGTGAAGATACAGACAATACAGATATAGAAAACAACGATGAGGAAACTATAACACAACCTGCTGAGTAAACAGATAAATTCCGGCAAAAAGAACAAATTCAGGATTAGCCTGATTCTAAGGAGAGAAATATTTTGGATAAATTTGTTATTAAAGGCGGAAGACGACTCACAGGAGAAGTTGTTATAAGCGGTGCCAAAAATGCCGCTGTTGCCATTCTTCCTGCTGTTATTCTGTCAGATGAGCCGTGTGTAATTGAAAATGTGCCGTCAATAAGCGATGTAAATATCTGTCTGAGAATTTTAAGTGAAATGGGTGCGGAAGTTACAAATATCGGAAAGGATACCTACAGAATTGACCCGACAACTATAAATAAATTCTGTGTTCCGTATGAGACGGCGAGAAAAATGCGTGCATCATATTATTTTCTCGGTGCGTTGCTCGGAAAATTCAGTAAAGCAAGAGTTTCAATGCCGGGTGGCTGTCCTCTCGGAGACCGACCGATTGACCAGCATCTCAAAGCATTTGCGGCTATGGGTGCGAATTATACACTCAGTCAGGGTATGATTGACTTGACGGCTGAAAAACTCAGCGGCTGTCAGATTTTCTTTGATGTTGTTACAGTCGGTGCAACCATGAATGCAATGCTTGCCGCTGTAAAGGCTGAGGGGCTTACTGTTATTGAAAATGCCGCAAAAGAACCACATATTGTTGACCTTGCAAATTTTCTTAACTCTATGGGTGCAAATATTATGGGTGCAGGCACGGACGTTATCAAGATTCGTGGAGTTGAACATCTTCACGGTGCAACCTATGCTGTAATTCCCGACCAGATTGAGGCAGGTACTTTTATGGCTGCTGTTGCCGCAACAAAAGGTGATGTTATAATCAAGAACGTTATTCCCAAACATCTTGAATCAATTACAAAGAAAATGGAGAAAATAGGTGTCAATATTGAGCAGTATGACGACAGTATCCATGTATGGGTTGATGGTCCTCTTGTAAAGGCTAATGTAAAAACAGCTCCTCACCCAGGTTTTCCAACTGATATGCAGTCTCAGATTGCCACACTTCTTACTCTTGCTGAGGGTACAAGTATAGTTACAGAAAATATATGGGAACAGCGTTTCCGTTATGTTGATGAACTCCGCCGTATGGGTGCTGATATAACCGTAAATGGCAAAGTCGCTCTCATTGAGGGTACAGGAAAGCTTATGGGAGCTCCTGTCAAAGCTTGTGACTTACGTGCAGGTGCAGCATTGATTATTGCAGGTCTTGCCGCAAGTGGTGTTACCGAAATTGAGGATATATACCATATAGAACGTGGCTATGACTGTATGGAAGGCAAACTCCGTGCATTGGGTGCTGATATTGAAAAAGTCAGTGTTCCCGATAAGCATTCCATGAAGCCCGATGAAGTTAAAAAAGCTATATAATAACAAAAATAAGCCGTGTGTTTTTTACTCACGGCTTGTGAATTATAAGGAGAATATTATGTGTGGAGAATATGGACTAATGGAAGGATTGATTGGCAAATGATTAAAGTTAATGGCAAAAAGATTATAACAAATACAGGTGAATTATTATTTGAAAAGAATGTTATGGAAGCTGTTGAAGAAAATGACATAATTGTTATTGTTCTTGATACCGATGAGCATAGAAATGTGTATTGTTACACAATCAATCATCAGCTTTTGTGGCAGATAGAAAAAATTCCAGTCGAAATAGGTGGAACAGAAGAATGTACATATGTTAGTGTGGGTTTAAAGAATGGTGTTTGTAGAGTTATTGATTTTTGGGGTAGAAGTTTTGTTGTTGATATTACAAACGGAAAAGTAATATCTATGAATATTGTTAAATAAATTGAGGCAGGCGATAAAAGTAATTTAACATTGGAAATGTATTTTCAATATGAAGATATGTATATT
>JAIDNR010000450.1 GCA_029063695.1 Ruminococcus sp. | reverse complement strand
ATTACTGGCATTTCCGTTTCATACAATATCACTTCCGACGGCATACTCAATGCAAAATCCGATATATCGGTAAAAATCAGCATAGGAAGTTTCGCCGAAATAAAAGCCCTTACGGGTATTGCAATCGATGACTCGACAAAGAAACAGCGTGACGGCGACTATGCAATCAAGCTTTATTTCGGCACGGAAAACGAGGATATATGGGATATAGCAAAGCGATGCAGTACAGAAATCGATGCCGTTATAGAGGAAAATGAGCTGACATCTGAACGTCTTGAAAAGGGCGGTATGCTGATTATTCCAATCAAAGAATAAAGGAGAAATACTATGGCTAAAGATATTTACAGCAGTATTGCAGAGCGTACAGGCGGTGATATTTACATCGGAGTTGTAGGACCTGTCAGGACAGGAAAATCAACTTTTATCAAAAGATTTATGGAATCCCTTGTAATTCCGAATATACAGAGTGAATTTATGAGAGAACGTGCAATTGATGAACTTCCACAGTCCGCCGCAGGAAAAACGATTATGACGACTGAACCGAAATTCATTCCAGAAGAAGCCGTTGAAGTAAATTTAGGAGACGGTGCGTCGTTCAATGTACGACTGATTGACTGTGTAGGATATATCGTCCCATCCTCTATCGGATACATAGAAAACGAACAGCCGAGAATGGTAATGACATCATGGTTTGATGAGGAAATACCGTTCAATATGGCGGCTGAAATCGGAACACAAAAAGTAATTACAGACCATTCAACAATCGGACTTGTGGTGACGACAGACGGCACCATATCCGACATACCACGTAATGAATATGAGGAATGCGAAGAACGTGTTATCGGCGAACTTAAAGCACTCGGCAAGCCATTTGTAGTCGTGATGAATACAGTCAACCCGACTGCACCCGACGCAAAGAATCTTGCTTCACTGCTTTCCGATAAGTATGATACAAGAGTTATTCCTGTGAACTGTCTCAGTCTTGACGAAAGCGATATAAAAGAAATTATCCGTGAAATTCTTTACAGTTTTCCTGTTCGTGAAATCAATATCCGTACGGCAAAATGGATTAATACACTTGACAAAAGTCACTGGCTGAGAAATGATGTCCTCAACTGCATACGTGAATCGGCAAAGAATATCAGGCTTGTGAGAGAAGCCGAAAATGCCGTGGAAGTAATGAAACAATGTCCGCATATTATAAGTGCATCGACTACTGCAATTGATTTGGGCAAGGGTTCTGTGACAATCACAGCAGAACTTGACAGCAGTCTTTTCTATAAGATTATCGGCGAAACGACAGGAATCGAACTCAATGGCGAGGGTGACTTAATGCCTTTGCTTATGGAAATGAATGAAATCAAGAAAAAGTATGAACGCATAGCTCCTGCACTGGAAGAAGTCGAGGCAACAGGCTACGGAATAGTAATGCCCGAACTTGAGGAACTTTCACTGGAAGAACCGAAAATCATCAAGCAAGGTGGAAAATACGGTGTAAAACTTAAAGCGTCCGCACCGTCAATTCACCTTATGAGAGCGAATATAAATACGACTGTCTCCCCTATTGTAGGCACGGAAAGGCAGTCGGAAGAACTTATTATGTATCTGCTCGACGGCTTTGACGATAATCCTACTAAAATATGGGAAAGTAATATTTTCGGCAAGTCACTCCACGAACTTGTAAACGAGGGACTTCACAACAAGCTGTACAAAATGCCTGTTGATGCGAGAATGAAGTTGCAGGAGACTTTGGAGCGTATTATAAACGATGGTTGCAGCGGATTGATTTGTTTTCTTTTATAATAAAAAAGCAGGCTTACCCAATCGGGTGAACCTGCTTTATACTTTTATTTAATTCCTTTCTATAACCCAAAGCTGACGGATAACTTTTCGTCATTAAGATTATTCCTGCTTTCGCCGATTGTTACAGATTGACTGTCATTTTGCTCAAAATCATAACCGTACATAATTTTGTTATTTTCAGTATCTATATCTACACTGAGATAAAAATCTATTTTATTCCACCAGTTCGGCTGAAATACCTGCACTTCAATCGGCTTATTTACTTCAGGAATATCAATTGTAAACGAATATCCGCCGTATTTTCCTCCCTTTATGGAAACGAAAGATATATTGTCTTTTGTTTTAACTGAAATATCATCACATCTACTTTTATTGTGAAAATTACTGCTTTCGGGAGAAAAGAGCTGTCCGTCGATACTTATTTCAATATCGCCTTTTATTCTATCAAATGGATAAATTCTGTAATATATCGGCTTACAGAAAAAACAGAATACCATTAATGCAGTAACAATGACTGCAATTATCAACGGAAATAATTTTTTCCTTTTATTTTCCATAAATCTCCCCTCTTACCCATACAGCGGATTATACATCGGCATTATATCATTAAGTACAATAATCATGGCAATAACAACAATGCAAACAGGCAGTGCAAGATATTTCTGTAGATTAAGCAGTACAGTCTGTTTCTTTTCGGAAAGATTATCAGCACTTAGAACAGTGAAGATTACAAGAGCAATAAATCCACAGAAAGCAAGCGAACACAGAATTATGAAATCCGCAAAATTTCCGCCCGCCGACGATTTACCGTAACTGGGATAAATCCAGTTCAAAGCACGGAGTGAAAATTGTATTTGTATCTGCACATACCAGAATAAAATGGTAAATGGGATTGATAAAAAAATTTTAGCAAAAGCCTGTTTCAAGGATTTACTGTAGACCGATAAGCCTGTAAAAAGTGCCGATATTACAGGAATTACTGCAAATGGTATCATAACATAGTCAGTTTTCAGCAATACTATTGCATTAAGGAAGTGTACAGGAAGTAATAATACCGCAATCTGAAAAGCTCCTGCCAATGTTGATAATAAATTATTGTTTTTCATATAATTACTTCTCCTCAGTCATAACAACAGCAATAATGGAAATATTATCACTTCCGCCATTTGATACGGCTTTTCTGACAAGCATATCAAGTCTTATGGATAGATTTTTCGGGAGTTCCATAATTTCGAGTATATCTGCTGACGAAACATAATCTGAAAGACCGTCAGTACAGAGAATAAGCACATCACCATAAACAAGACCGCCGTCCAATTCAAAAGTATCGACTTTGGGAAAATCCTTGATATTTCCCAGAACAGGGAATATAATATTCTTGTGAACGTGTGTTCTTCGTTCCTCATGGGTAATTTCGCCCTCTTCATAGAGAAGCTGTACAAGCGACTGGTCACGGGAGAGCTGTTTAAGTTCACCTGTACGGAAACGGTAAAGCCTTGAATCGCCGACGTTGAAAGAAGTAACAGAACCGTCCCTACCGACAGCGATACCGCACAGGGTAGCCTGCATATTGTTCGTTTCGGAATTATCACGGCTGAAATCAGCAAGTTTATGGTGAATATTCATGATACCGTCCGCAAGCTTGTTCTGTCTGTAGTCTCCTGCTCCACGAAGAGTTTCAAGGCACATAGCCGAAGCAAGTTCACCTGCATTTTCTCCCGAAACACCGTCGGAAACAGCAAGTATAAAAGGAGAATCCATATATTTTTCAAGTGAACCATAAGTAAGAACGTCCTGCCCGATAAGCAGAGCATCTTCATTATGCGGCATAATGCCCTTGTCGGTAATTCCACAGCAATAGTACATAGTTTAATCCTTTATCGAATAGAATTTCTTTGCATTTTCACAGGTGATGTCAATAAGTTCCTGAGTATCAATTTGTTTTATCTCTGCTGCTTTTTCAGCAGTGTATGCAATCATCGAGCTGTCACAGCGTTTGCCCCTGAACGGCACGGGTGACATATAAGGACAGTCTGTTTCAAGAAGAAGTCTGCCAAGCGGAACAGCTTCCAATGCTTTAAGAGCTTTTTTAGCGTTCTTAAACGTCAGAACACCTGTAAATCCGATATACATACCGAGTTTTATAATCTCTTTGGCTGTTTCGGCTGAACCGCTGAAACAGTGTACAACTCCGAACGGCTTATGCTTTTTAAGGATATTCAAAGTATCTTCGCACGCATCACGGCTGTGGATGATTACAGGCAGACTGAGTTCTTTTGCAAGAACAAGCTGTTCTTCAAATAATTTTATCTGCTTATCACGGTCATAGCCTTCATAGTGATAATCAAGACCGATTTCGCCTACAGCTTTTATTTTCGGCGAATTTAGTGCGGTATTCTTAACAATATCAAGATAATCCGTCGGATTTGTATCAACACTCTCAGGATGAACACCTGAAGCGGCATAGATATATTCATATTTTTCCGCAAGAAGTGCATTTTCCCTTGTATCGTCCACAGATGACGATGCAAGCATGACATACTTCACACCGTTTTCAGGAAGCGATAAAAGAAGTTCGTCCCTGTCGCTGTCAAAAGCATGGTCAGCATAATGAGCATGAGTATCAAAAATATTATTCACTTTCACTGTTGCTCTCTCCCTTGCCCTCATCGTAACTGTAATAGGTCTGTACAAAATCCGCTATGAATGACTGAGACGGAATGAAGTCATTGTAAGCATTTTCGCCGTTAATGAGATAAAATGCGGCAATAGAATTTCCACGTTCAAACATATCCTTTATGGCAGTCTTATGATTCTTGTAATCAATGGCAGTGATATTTGTATCAGCCATATTGACAATAGTGTTAAAAGAATTGTCAAGGTTATCGGCGATACGTACTCCGCTTGCCTGATTAACCATAGCTGAGATAATTGCACTTGTATTATAGGCACGCTCAACTTCACCGCCTTTGAAAGCTGCATAAGTGACATACTTATCAATCTGTTCTGCATTGAGATAGACTTCCGAACCGTCACCGTTAAATCCGGCAACATCGGCAGGAATAGAATAAGTAACGCCGCCGAGAATATCACAAATCTTGACAAAAGACGCAGAATCAAGTTTCATATAGCGGTCAACATTAATCCCGAACATCTGTTCTGTAAAATTCACAGCAGCAGAAGCTCCTCCTGCATCATAAGCATCTTTCAGATTCTGCTGACTTCCGTCAACAACAGCAATTGTATTCGTCGGTATTCCGAGAAATACAATTCTCTTATCTTTCGGAACTGAACGCATAAGCATAAAAGTTGAAGAACATATCTGCTCAGGCTCATCAAGAATAAACAGAATTGTGTGATTATCAGCATAAGTTGTTGTTGTAATCTGCCGTGGAGTAGGTTCGGGAAGTTCTTTATTGCCATCAAGTATGCCAAGATAATTGAGCAGGAAGAAAGTACCTCCTCCCACTATGAGTATTCCAAGAAAAATTGTCACAAGATACGGTACGGCTATACTGCCTGTTTTCTTTTTTGCCATAATAAAAAATCTCCTTTCAATTGACAAAAGTGTTAAAATATTGTATACTATTATATAGAGCGATGCTCGATTGAAATAATTGTATCATATATTATAACATATTTCAAGTATTTTTTCAAGATGTAACTGTTTTTTAATCAAAAAATGACGAAAGGACAAAAGAAATGCAGCCATATCTTAAAAGGGCATGGGCAGAAGTCTCGCTTGCCCGACTTAAAAAGAATGTTGAAATCATAAAAAGTCTTAACTCTCCTAAAACGGAAATTATGGCGGTTGTCAAGGCTGATGCCTACGGTCACGGCGATGAGCATATTATAAAATGTCTTGCGGAAAAATGCGGAATCAAATATTTTGCCGTATCAAATCTTGATGAGGCAATAGCGGCAAGAAAATTCTGTCCTGATGCTGAAATTCTGATTTTAGGCTATACTCCGCCCGAATATGCACATGAAATATCGATGTACAATATAATTCAGGGTGTTGTCTCATACGGATATGCCGAAAAACTTGCACAGAACACACCCGAACCTATACGATGTCATATAAAGATTGATACAGGAATGGGACGTATCGGGCTGAAATACAATACTCCCAAAGAATGTGCAGACGAAATTGTCCAAATCATGCAGATTGACAAAATTTCCGTTGAGGGAATATATACCCACTTTGCCGCTGCGGACAGCAATAATCCCGATAATATTACATATACGGATAATCAGGAAAAGTTTATACTTGATGTTTATGACATACTTGTTTCCATGGAAATAAATCTTCCGCATATCCACTTCATGAACAGTGCGGCAACCTGCTACAGAAATTCATCTGAAAGTACGCTTTCACGTGCAGGAATCATAATATATGGACTTCACCCTGATATAAGTCTTGATATTCCTGATGGAATTGAACCTGTAATGGAGCTGAAAGCCGTGATTTCTCAGGTAAAGACGATTCCGGCAGGTACTTGTATAAGCTACGGACGTACTTTCATGGCTGAACATGAAATGCGTGTTGCAACTGTTACAATCGGCTATGCGGACGGCTATTCACGTCTATTATCATCAAAAGGAGAAATTTTAATTCATGGCAGACGCTGTAAAATCGTTGGCAGAGTATGTATGGACCAGCTTATAGTTGATGTATCTAAAGTACCACAGGCGGAATCAGGCGATATTGTAACTCTGATAGGACGTGACGGAGATGATATAATCACAGCCGATGAACTCGCTTCAATCTACGGTACTATCGGATATGAGGTAATATGCGGAATTTCAAAACGTGTACCACGAATTTATATTGATTAAGGAGAAGTAAAAATGAAAAAAGCTATGACTATATTCTATGAAGTCGGAAACAATCTTTATGTAAATCTTACAAACAAATGCCCTTGTGCCTGTACATTTTGCATAAGAAATCATGCCAACGGTGCATATGGTTCTGACCCTCTCTGGCTGGAGCATGAACCGACTTTAGAGGAAATCTTTGCGGATATGAATAATCTTGACATTGCAAAGTACAATGAAATCGTGTTCTGCGGATACGGTGAACCTACTTGCAGACTTGATATGCTTATTACAGTTGCCGGTGAACTCAAATCACGTCCGAAATGCCCCGTGCTGAGAATCAATACAAACGGTCTGGGCGATTTGATTAATGAAAAGTCCATCGCAAAAGAACTCTGCGACGTTATGGATATTATTTCAATCAGCCTTAATGCAGGTACTAAAGACGAATATATGAAAGTAACCCGTCCGAAATTCGACAATGCATGGGAAGCCATGCAGAAATTCACGGCTGACTGTGTTCAGCAGAAATCCACAAAGATAATCATGTCTGTTGTGGACGTTATCCCTGCTGAACAGATTGAAGCCGCACGTAATGTTGCCGAATCACTCGGAGCTGAACTCAGAGTCCGCACCTATGATGAATAATACACAAAAATACAACTGAGATTTTGTGCAGTTTTTTATGCCTTTTCTATGGAAATTATCTGCAAAATATGTTATAATGTTTCAGTAAGACATTATTTCGGTTGTTTTTTCGATAAGGAGTTGTTATTATGACTAAAAAGGAAAAAATCGTTCTTGCCATATCCGTTTCGTCCGTTGTACTTGCTGCCTCTGCGGCTGTAGGAGTTATGGTATGCAAGAAAATCTATGAAAAGAAATACTTCTCCGCTAACTGAGAGATGCCGTTTGTTAAATTTAATTATAAAGAGGGTATATAAAAAATGAACATCAAATTCACAAAAGCAGAAACTTTAAAGAAAAAGCCCAATCCTGATGACAGTCTCGGATTCGGTCACATCTTCACCGACTATATGCTTGTTATGCCTTACGATGAGGGACAGGGCTGGCATGACCCTGAAATCCGTCCTTACGGAAATATTGAGCTTTCCCCTGCCGCTATGTGCCTTCACTACGGACAGACTGTATTCGAGGGATTAAAGGCTTACAGAACTGCTGAAGGCAAGGTACAGCTTTTCCGTCCCGACGAGAACTTCAAGCGTCTCAACGTTTCAAACGAAAGACTTGTAATTCCCGAGCTTCCCGAAAGTCTGGCTATGGAATGCCTCATGGAACTTCTCCGCATTGAAAAGGACTGGGTTCCTGCAAAAGACGGCGAATCACTCTATATCCGTCCTTATATCTTCGCCTGTGACCCGTATCTCGGTGTAAAGCCTGGTGAACATTACTTATTCATGATTATCCTTTCACCGTCGGGTGCTTATTATGCAAGCGGTCTTGACCCTGTTAATATCTATGTTGAAAGCAAGTATGTCCGTGCAGTCCGTGGCGGTATGGGATTTGCCAAGACAGGCGGAAACTATGCGGCTTCTCTTATCGGTCAGGACGAAGCACACAAGCAGAATTATTCTCAGGTTCTCTGGCTTGACGGCGTTGAGCAGAAGTACATCGAAGAAGTAGGAGCTATGAATATCTTCTTTGTTATCGACGGCGAAGTTGTTACTCCTATGCTTCAGGGCAGTATCTTACCCGGAATCACAAGAAAATCCGCTATCGAAGTATGCAGAAGCAAGGGTATCAAGGTAACCGAAAGACGTATCACAATTCAGGAAATTGCCGATGCCTACGATGCCGGCAAGCTCAATGAAGTTTTCGGTACAGGTACAGCTGCTGTTATTTCTCCTGTAGGTCATCTTAAATGGAACAATAAGGTTATGGAAATCAATGGCAACAAAATCGGTGAAATTTCACAGATGCTCTATGATACAATGACTGGTATCCAGTGGGGCAAGATTGAAGATACTTTCGGCTGGACTGTTGAAGTAAAATAAGTAAATCCTGTATCGCAAATACGGACGTTCATAAAGAAGTTTTCGCCACAGCACTTGTAATTTTCAGTCAGAAGTGCTGTGGCATTTCTATTAACAATGTAACGGATTTGCTGTATAATTATTACTAAGATAAATCAGAATTTATAGGAGAAAAAGCATGACTAAAGAAGAATATATTAAAAAAATGCATGAAGATGACGAATGGTCGCCTGGTTGGGATGCGATAGAAGCTGAATTTGAACGAATATATCCAGGTGTTGAGCCGAATCACTATGCTACAAATATTCTATCAAGAGCAATGTTTGGCGGAGATGAGTTTCTTGACGGTTTTTCTGCCTATGATTCCGGAAAAGGCTATCAGCATATTGTTACTTTTGGCATGAGTGAATTGTATACAGATGAAGAAGCATTTGGTGAGGAATTCAGCAAGTGGGGATATGAAATGACCATGAAACTGAAATCAGATAATGCAGAAGATTGTATATGGGCAATGGATATGCTTTCAAATCTGGCTCGCTATACATTCAAAACTAAAAATTATTATGATTTCGAAGAATGTGTACCGGGTAATGGAACATCTCTGCGTATAGGAACAGATTCAAAGATTACTGCCCTTATAACAGTTGCAGATACATCTGCTAATACTTTGAATACTATTCATGGTAAAGTGGAATTCGTTCAGTTTGTGGGAATAACAGAATCTGAACTGAACGCAATTAAAGAGGATGTCAGTAATATACAAGTTCTGATTGAGCTTATGAAAAAGGATAATCCCGAATTTATT
This sequence comes from Ruminococcus sp., assembly GCA_029063695.1. GTDB lineage: Bacteria > Bacillota > Clostridia > Oscillospirales > Ruminococcaceae > Ruminococcus. The sequence continues at coordinate 989 of JAIDNR010000450.1, read as the reverse complement.
ACCGATATGAACAGAGACTTTTCGTATATGTAATGTACATTTTTACAAATTCTTATCTATGCGAGTAATCGAATATTAACAAAAAATCCCGTATCATAACAATACGGGATTTTTTTATTCAAAGCACCTGTTAATTATATTTTTTATTTCGTCCTCGTGACTGTAAAATTCGTCAAGCTGTAATATAAGACTTTTTTCTCTTTCAAGGCACTGTTCAGACGTTTTGTTCGGGAAATTTTTTATACCTGAATGATAACGGTCTTTAAGTTCTGTAATAATAAGAACTATGCCTGAATAAAGAGTACTGATTTCTTTAGCTGTAAGCAAGTCACCGATACCTTTTGCAAAACCTTTTGTAGTATCATATATTGCTTGCAAATCAAATGATTCTGTAGTAACTGAACGTATCATATCGCCGTAATCAGCACATATATAGCTACGCATTGCATTATCCAAATCAATTATTGCAGTTTTTTTGCCGAAAATTATATTATCCGATTTTGTATCGCCGTGAATATTGCGTAACGGCAGATTAAGTCTGAAATCATGCAGATTAATTGGATTTTCAAATTCAAATCCGTATGAATTTACAACACGCAGAAAACGTCCTACCGCAAAACCATAATCAAAATTATATGGTATACATGACGTATTTTCAATATATCCATACATACGCCATATTTCGCCGTTGTATTCAGCATAATTTCTTCCGCTGCACAAAAGATAATGCGGTACTGCAATACTTTTTTCGGATTGAAATGCATGTTCAATCAGGGAAATATTATTCATGACGATTTCGGGATTTTTAAATATCTCTCTGTTGAGAGACTGCAAAATATACTTCTCTGATTCACATTCAACAAGATAAGTCTTATTTATATGACCTGTTTTTATTTCGGATATATACTTTATATCATGGATTCCGAAAAGTTCTGATATTTCGTATTTATTAATATTTCACACCTCTTTCAAATAATTTTTTTCAATTC
>JAIDNR010000045.1 GCA_029063695.1 Ruminococcus sp. | reverse complement strand
GTATTTTGGGCGCATTCAGAACTTCTTCCAGAAAAGAGTAAATCAGCATATCGCCCAGTTCGTTGCCGGAGTCCTTTTCGTCAGCGTCTCCATTCTTATTCATCACCTTAACAGCTCTCAGACCAATGGAGTCTATTTTGTTTTTATCGATCAGCCGCTGAACTTCTGTACGGGAATAGACATATCGGCCAACGCAGCTGAGAAGATAGTCGCTGAGTTCACAATAATCAAAACAGGATTCAGCTATATCGAGAAAGTACATTTCTATCCCACTTCTGTTGCTCAGTTCCAATGCAGCTTTGCTTCTGACTTTTGTAAAAACATCATTGAAATTGCTGTTTACAAGTGTTTTTGAAAGTTCAGTCGGCGCACTTCTGCTGTCTCGGACAAAGCTGACGGATTCAGCCTGCGATTGAAATCCATGTACATATTCTTTTGTAACGAGTTTGATTGTAGATGCACCCTCGGTGTTATGAATCCCTACAACAGTGTAAAATAAGAGGTTTGTGATGCAATCAGCAATATCGACATTTGTAAGCTTAGTAATCTCATCCACTGTTTTGTTTCCGATAACTGAATTTGAATCAAATCCCCCATTATCAATAATGTGTTTTAATGCTACAAGACCACATGGGAGCACATTTCTATCTAAAAGCGGTACAACATTTGCTGAAATATTGCTTTTCACATCTTCAAATTTAACAACATGCATAACGTTTACGATCTCGTCAGGAGATAATCCAACTTTGCATGCCATCAATTTGCTTATTGTGCTTTCGTCTGCTTCAAGTTCATATCCATATTTGTAATTGATCGATGACAGCAGCCTTGCACAAAGAACTTTCTGTTTAGTACCTTGTTTGGAACATAAAAGCAGTATTTTGACAAGCGTAGCAAAGCATAGAACCATTATTGTATCTCCCCCTCATATGAAACATTGACAGTATTGTCTTCATCCTGTTCAATTTACACAAATCCATATATGTATTATAGCATATTTTTCTAAAAACTTCAAGTACTGTTTCAGCTTTTATGTCGAAAATATTGTTTCTCTCAGTTCTTTATCCAGTGCAAGTTTAGTGCAAGTTCATTGCAAGTCTGCTGCATGGTGTTTTCATAGTGGATATGTTATGATATAGATACAGTCAGGGGAACGGACAGACTTCTCCCCTGACATCAACAACACTTCAAAGCCGGATGCATACGGCAGCGGATGTTCATACAGCACTATTTCCCCATAGCCACAGCTATACCCTGTGGACGATAGACCAAGCTGTATGTTCTCCCTCCGTATGCAGCCGGCTATTTTTCGGCACATAGTACGGATAAATTCAAGTAAAATCATTCATTTGTTAGTCAGGGTGCACACTGGTGGACAGATGCTCATAGCGGATACGAACTACCTTACACGGCTATCTTTAGCCGATTGTGATAGTCATATCTGCATGGACATCTTCTGCCTGTGCACTTTTTTCGTGCAGCAGTGAGTCTGTGGGCATCTTCCGCTGGATGTGTTCCTTGAAGAAAGGAACGATTATGGAAAAGATGAATATTACTGCTAAGACCACACTCGGCGAACTGCTTGACATGCTTAATCTCGGTGATAAGCCGAAAGCTCCTACACCGAAGATGCTCTTTGAAACCGCCGGAGAACCAATTGCAGACATGAGTGGCTGCACACTGTTCAGAAACGGATTCGCAATCTATCAGAACGTAACAGGTCGAACTGTGGTGTGGCTGCCTTATTGCAGCAATTTCACATTTTACTTCAACAAGCTGAAAGATTCGGAAAAGTACACATTCCGGGAAACCTGTGAACTGCCGAAGGGATTTCTGGAATCGCAGCCGTGGATTATCGCTGTAACTCTGATCGGAGACCACCGTATCGAATCTAATAGCATGAACCGAACAGGCAGCCGCACAGGTACATCGGATTTCTCCTCTCAGGATAAAGGCGATAAGGACGGAGAGATGGAGAAAGTTGTGGCAGATCCGTTTCGCAGAGCCTTCAACTGGTACGATGGTCACATGGGTGAGAACCCGCAGGATGCCGTTGAACGCCATGAAACTCGTAAAGAAATGCTTGCTGCTATGACGGACAAGCAAAGAGAAGTATTTATTATGTACTATAGGGATGGAATGACACATGAACAGATTGCTGCGAAAATTGGAGTGTCCCGTCCCGCAGTGACTGTTCGTCTAAGTTATGCATTAGAAGTTGCAAAAAAATATTTTTGAGTTTTTTTCAAATCCATTTTACATTTTCGTACTTCCCACGACAATATATGAGAAGCTTTTAAAAATCTCCCACAAGAAAACGGTTGCGGTAATCGCTGTGACCGTCCACATTTACATTGGTCTATGACCACAACAAGAAAGGAAATGCCTATGAACCCGAAAAGAATCCCGAAATGTTGCTGCAACGGCAGCAATACGGAGAGCCACAAGGCAAAGCAGACCCAGGACAAGTCTGAAATTAATGACACGCTGAAGGTTTTAGAGAAGAAAATTGATGCAGGAGCAGCTCACATCGGGCTGGTAATTGCCGATATCTTCACGTTTCTCACAAAATCGGCGGCGATGCTCCCTGATATGGAACTGCACACGGAGCTGCTCGACCTGACTGTGGATGACAGTGGAATTTCCGTGTACATCAAGCATCCTGATAACATCAGCGAGGGCGATGA
>JAIDNR010000449.1 GCA_029063695.1 Ruminococcus sp. | reverse complement strand
TGGTGGGCTAGGTGATGTGTATAAGTGTAAGCCCATATATAAATATTTATGCGGTTACAGGAGCATTTATGAGTATTTTTGACTTATCCCAGAAACCTCCGAGACTAAGCCATGACTGGAAAATTTTTCAGCAGTTTATCGGCAATATCGGTGCTTTTACTTACATTGCAAAAGAAAAAACAGCTTATCTTGATGAATCGGCTTGTCGTATGCTTGCCTGCACAAGTACAAAGCTCAATGAATTTGAGTTCTTCAATCTTCTTGAAAAAATCTCAAAATCACCTGTTGAAGGACAGAAACATATCTATAGATTCACAAATAACAATGTGACAAAATATATTAAAATGAATATCTATGAATCAAGCGATGAATGGCTTGGATTCATACAAGATTTCACAAGACAGATTTCTGAATCTCAGGAAAAAAACTTTATTGAATACGATTCAATAACTCATCTGCCGTCTTATCCTTCATTTTCTCAGAAAGTGAAAAAAATTCTGCCTGACGTGCAGAACTGCTGTCTTGCCACACTTTATATAAATGGCATTGAAAAGCTGGGTTCTTTTCTTACTATGGACAGTACCAACTGCTGTATATCATCTGTTGCGGAAGTAGTAAACAGCTATGCAGGTGAAAAGGTGATTATCGGCTATAAATCGAATTATGAGCTTTTCGTCTGCTTTATTGACTGTGACAGAATGTTTATATACAACACGCTGAACAGTATGGACGAAGCCGTGCAGAATTGCATACTTACTGATGATTTCGGCGAGATTATTGATATTTCAGATAAAAGTCAGCTCAGTCTGTCTATAGGCTGTTCGTCATATCCGAACGAAGCATCTGACTTCAATATGCTTGTGAATTATTCTGAGTTTGCACTCTACGAAGCAAGAACCGACCGCAGATATGTTATAAACTGGTTCTCTGAAGAAAATTATGTGCGTGAAAAAGACGCATATAAAAATGCTCAGATTTTCAACAGAATGATTATGGAAAATCAGATTACATATTATGTTCAGCCGATTGTTGAGGCAACAACCGGAAATATTGTTGCTTATGAGGCTCTTATGCGGACTATAGGCGATGTGAAAATGGAACCAAAACAGATTCTTTCAATTGCAGCAAGTCAAAATAATCTGTATGCCATTGAAAAGCTTACCTTTTTCAATACCTTGAAAATACTAAGCGAAAATCAGCAGGTATTTGAAAATAAAAAGCTGTTTATTAATTCAATGTCGGATTATCTGCTTACGGAAGAAGATTTCAATGAGCTTTATCTCACATACGGCGAACTTCTTGAAAAAACCGTTATTGAAGTGGTTGAGGACAGCGACGCTACTCCGGAAGCTATTGAAACCATAAAAAAACGACTGAGCTTTTCTCATGCCCAGCTTGCTATCGATGATTATGGTACAGGATATTCCAACAGCTCAAATCTGCTGAAATATCGTCCCGATTATGTGAAAATCGACCACGCTCTTATCTCCGATATTCATAATGACCTGAAAAAGCAGCAGCTTGTCACTCAGATTATCGAGTTCTGCAAAGATAATCAACTACAGTCGCTTGCTGAGGGTGTTGAAACTTCTCAGGAAATGAAAACAGTCATAAGACTTGGCGTTGATTATATTCAGGGATATTATACTTCAAAACCAAAACCGCTTTTTCTTGACAGTATTTCAAAAGATGTCAGAGACGAAATTATCAAGACAAATCTTGAAATACGTCCGAGCGGAAGTAAAAAGGTCTATATGGCTCAGAATGATACGGAAATTGACCTGCTCCGTCTTGCACTTGAAAAATATACCGATATTCATGTATATCAAAGTAAACTTACTATCGTCGGCGACCCTGATAAGACTATCAAGATGAATATTTCAATCATGGACAATCACAGTTGTGAACTTACTCTCAGAAATGTCAATATGGTAAGCGGAAACAGCAAACCGACTATATCAGTCGGCGAATACGCAAGACTTGTGCTTAATGTGTCAAAGACAAACAAGCTCGGATATGCAGGAATATATGTTCCCATGGGTTCACAGTTTGAACTGCGTGGTAAAGGCTCACTTGCCATTGACTGCTATGCTTCCGAAGGCGTCGGAATCGGCAATGACTATGACCACAGTTTCGGCAATATTACTGTAAATATGCAGGGTACACTTGAAATTATCTGCAACAGCGTTGAAACCGTATGCATAGGCGGCGGATATAACGGCGATGATTCGGAAATCAAACTGCTTTCGGGAAAAATAAAAGTCTATATGTACAGTCACAAAGGTCTTGCTGTCGGAAGTTTCAACGGTGATTCAAATATTGAAATCGGCAGGGACTGCAAACTTGATATGACAGTTTCGGGAATCAAAGTTACTGGAATAGGAAGCTGCAACGGTATCTCAACAATATCAACCTGTGCTGATATTACAATGTCATGCACAGGTGCACAGGCTGTCGGAATCGGTGTTCTTGAGGACGGCGAGGGAAGTATTCTTGTAAGCGGCGGAAAAATCAGCATAAAAATGCGTTCTGCAAAGCAGTCGTGTATCGGTTCAATCGGCGGAAGTGTAAATACAAAAATCATGAATGCCGAAGCAATAATCGACTCTGAGGGCGATTTTGCCACAGGTATCGGCGATTCTCAGGGAAGCGGAAATATATTTATCATGGATTCAAAAATCAATATAAATATGCTCTGCGGAAATCCGCATGATATTATTTCAGACAGCGGAACTGTTCAGATTCAGAACTCAACAATAAATTCACATGTAAACAACAAGCGGATTGAACATAAAATCAATTAAGAAAGTAAGGTAGAAAAAAATATGAAACTTGGTATGGTTGGACTGCCGAATGTAGGCAAAAGTACACTCTTCAATGCACTCACAAATGCAGGTGCGGAATCTGCTAACTATCCGTTCTGTACTATCGAAAAAAATATCGGCATTGTTTCAGTTCCCGATGAAAGACTTGATAAGCTCGCCGAAATGTATGAGCCTGACAAATTCACTCCTGCAACACTTGAATTTGTTGATATTGCGGGACTTGTTAAAGGTGCCTCTAAGGGTGAGGGTCTTGGAAACAAGTTCCTTGCCGATATTCGTGAAGTAGACGCTATTGTACACGTTGTACGCTGTTTTGAGGATACAAATATAATCCATGTTGACGGAAGTATTAATCCTCTGCGTGACATCGAAACAATAAATCTGGAGCTGATTTTCTCCGATATTGAAATGATTGAACGCCGTATTGACCGTGCTAAAAAAGCATCTAAGGGCGATAAGAAATATCTTGCGGAAGTCGATTTCCTTGAACGTCTGAAAGAACATCTTGAATCGGGAAAATCCGCAAGAGGTTTTGACTTTACAGATGATGAACGTGAACTTATAAAGTCCACTCCCCTACTGTCCGCCAAGCCTGTAATCTATGCCGCAAATCTCAGTGAGGATGATTTTTCGGGAAATATTGAAAATAATGAAAATTACTGCAAAGTACGTCAGCTTGCTGAAGAAGAACATTCCGCCGTGCTTCCGATATGTGCACAGACAGAGGCTGAAATTGCCGAAATGGACGATGAAGATAAGGCTATGTTCCTTGCCGAACTCGGTCTGGAAGTATCCGGACTCAACAGAATTATCAAAGAGGGCTATGCTCTTCTCGGACTTATTTCGTTCCTCACGGCAGGTAAGCCCGAAGTCCGTGCATGGACTATCAAAAAAGGTACTAAAGCACCGCAGGCAGCAGGAAAAATCCATACGGACTTTGAAAAAGGCTTTATCCGTGCGGAAGTCGTTTCCTTTGATGACTTAATGGAATGCGGTACAATGGCAGCCGCCAAGGAAAAAGGTCTTGTACGTCTTGAGGGCAAGGAATACGTTATGAACGACGGTGATATTGTTCTTTTCAGATTTAATGTTTAAAAATAAAAGGCTCTGAAATAAATTAAAAAGTCCGTGATTTTTTATGTCC
>JAIDNR010000448.1 GCA_029063695.1 Ruminococcus sp. | reverse complement strand
GCCTGTAAATCAGGAAATTAAAAATTCTACAGTAGAACAGCGGTTGCAGATTATAAAGAACTTTTATATAAATTCAGGAAAAATTATTGACAAGATTCCGATACCCGATGAACTTAAACAGAAAATCAAAAACGGTATTTTCAATGACAGTGAACTCAGAGACCTCATGGACAGCATAGATTCCCACAGACCGCCGAGAATTTTTCTTATAGGCAGAACAGGAATGGGAAAAAGCAGTCTGATTAATGCAATGTGCGGTTCGTACATGGCTTATGTAAGCGACGTTGAATCCCAGAGACCTAATACCAATATATATCAGATTAAAGACGGTAACAGAGTTCTTATGGAAATCTTCGATACAAGAGGAATTTCAGAATCTCAGGCTGTTGATGAAAATATTTCGTCCGAAGAACTTCTTGCAAATCAGATAAAGGATTTTTCTCCCGATGTTGCTGTACTTATGCTTAATGCAACGCATAAGGACAGTGTGAATGAAGATGCCTGCTTTCTTAAAAATATTGCCGACGAGTATAAAAAATCAAGCGGAACAGAACTTCCTGTTGTTGTGGTGATTAATAAATGTGACCAGGTTCAGCCAGACAAGGACAAGAATCCTGCACACTATGCTCCGAAAAAACTTGAGAATATAGAGAAGATAACAGCTTATTACAAAAAGATAATCGACAGCAATAAGCTGTCAATTCAGAATATCGTACCTGTTTCGTCGTTTATCCACTGGCAGGACAAGGACGGAAATGAACTTGATGCAGAAACTATAAACAATATGCCTTACAGCAGTCTTTCCGAACTCCAAATCGGCTTTGACGGCAGGTATAATATAGAAAATCTGCGGACTGTCCTTGAAAATTCAATTGTTGACGTAGATGCACAAAGAGGATTGAAAATGGCATTCAATCTTAATGAACTTATTCAGAGACTTGCAAAACGCATGAATGTTGTCTTTTCAGGAATCGCCTCTGCAATTTCACTTACTCCCATTCCGATTGCCGACCTTTATGTACTTCTTACTTTGCAGGCTCTGCTTGTAACTCTTATAGTGCTGTTAAGCGGACGTGAAATATCCATAGAATCTGCAATGGAATTTATTTTCAGTATGGGAGGAGTTGCCGCCGCAGGAAATGTTTTCAGACTTGCCGCACACCAGCTTGTAAAACTTATTCCCATAGGAGGTTCGGCAATAAGTGCCGCAATTGCTTATGCCGGAACTTATGCTATCGGAAAAGCGGCTATTTCTTATTATATAGACGGCAAGGATATTAAAGAAGTCAAAAAGACCTTCAATAAGGATAAAAAATCCATAGAAAACAATAACTAAAAACAATGCACCCATCTTTCGGGTGCATTATTTTTTATTAGCCAATCAGCACTCTTGGCAAGCGAGTGTTAGCACTCTATGAATGAGAGTGCTAATTTTCATCTATTTTTCACGTAGTCAACATGATTCAAACATAAATCAGGTGTATTATACAGACAATGAAACGAAAGGAATGATTCCAATGGAGCATAAAGTATATTTCAAAGAAAAACGCATAAACTATTGATATTAAAAAATGTATTTTTGGAGGAATTTATTATGATGTACGGTTTAACCCCTTTCACAAGAAACGCTTTCAGCCTTTTCAATGCACTTGATGAACTCGATAAGGACTTTTTCAGCGGAAGTATGCAGGTAAACGCATTCCGCACCGATATTGCAGACAAGGGCGACAAATATGTAATGGAATCCGAACTTCCCGGATTTGAAAAAGAGGACATCAAAATTGACATCAGCGGTGACTATATCACAATCTCTGCTGAACATAAAGCAGACAAGACAACAGGCGACGAAAACAGCAAGTATATCCGTCGTGAACGCTCATACGGTTCATTCAAGAGAAGTTTCGGCATTTCGGACGTAAATGCAGAGGAAATCTCAGCAGAATACAAAAACGGAATCCTCAGTATTGACCTTCCGAAAAAGAAACCACAGGAACCTTTCTCAAAGAGCCTTGAAATAAAGTAAACTTTTTCTATCTCATAATCAAATCACAGAACTTTCCCCGAATGGCTTCAGCAAGCTTTTTCGGGGAAAGTTTTATCTGTGTGCCGATACGTCCGCCGCTTATATAGAATAAGTCAAGATTTTCGGCGGAATTATGTATAACAGTCATGAACTGCTTTTTCATGCCTATGGGAGTACAGCCGCCACGCACATAGCCTGTGACTTTAGTAATATCCTTGACATGAAGAAGTTCAACCGACTTTTCACCCACACTTTTAGCAGCCTTTTTCAAATCAAGTTCCATAGCAACAGGCAGGAGAAAGCAGTAATAAGTACCAGATTTTCCATGTGCTATGAGAGTCTTGAAAGTCTCATCAAACGGCTGATTAAGTTTTTCCGCAACGTGAATGCCGTCAATAAATTCATCACACTCATAAGTCTGAACAGTATATTCTATCTTTGACTTATCAAGAAAACGCATCGCATTTGTTTTTAGTTCCTTAGCCATTTTCACTCACCCTTTTACTATATATACAGCCACAGTAATTCTGACGGTAAAGATTATACTGTGCTGAAAGCTGAATTGAATGCTTATAACCGTCATGTTTTTTGAAATCCGAAAAAAGATACGATATTCCGAGTTCATCTGCAATTTCTCCGCCGTACCTGTTTATAAATTCACAGTCTTTGTGCGGACTTATCGTGAGGGTAGTCGTGAAGTAATCTTTATTCAGTTTCTTTGCAAGTTCAGCCGTTTTTCTAAGACGATAAGCAATGCATTTCTGACAGCGTTCACTTCTTTCAGGAAGATTTTCAAGTCCTTTTGCAAGCTCATAGAAAGGTGCTGGATTATAGTCCTCGTCAATCATGTCAATATCAAGTCTGAGTTCGGAAATAAGGCGTTTCAGTTCGCTTTTTCTGAACTCATATTCTTTTTCTGGTGCAATATTCGGATTGCAGAAATAGACCGTAATATCAAAATAATCACGGAGAAAAAGCATTGTGTGACTTGAACACGGCGCACAGCAGGCATGGAGAAGAAGTGACGGTTTTTCGCCGGACTTCTGTAATTCTTTCAGCTTGTCGTCAAGAATTTTACCGTAATTCGTCTTTATCATTTTATTTTTCCTCAAGATTCTTCAATGCACGGAGTTCTTCTTTATTCAGCTTGATTTCGGCATCTTTCAGCAGTTTAACTTCCGACCTGTCAAAAGTTACGGGGACTTCTGATTTTTCAGTCTTGATTCTCAGCTTGCCTGTTATTAAATTAACATCAATAACTTTTCCTTTGTCACCGTCGGGAGTTACCACAATTGCACCGACTTTCGGTGTAATTTTAAGAAGTGCATCATAAGCAGGCTGTTCATTTTTAAGACAGCACATAAGCCTGCCGCAAGTTCCCGATATTTTTGTAGGATTCAAAGAAAGTCCCTGTTCCTTTGCCATTTTTATTGAAACAGGTGCAAAGTCACCCATATGAGCCTTACAGCAGAACTCACGTCCGCATATTCCGAGACCACCAAGAACTTTGGCTTCGTCTCGTACACCAATCTGACGAAGTTCAATACGTGTTCGGAAAACAGACGCCAAATCTTTTACAAGTTCACGGAAATCAATTCTTGTTTCAGCCGTAAAATAAAAAAGCAGTTTACTGTTATCAAATGTGCATTCAACATCAACAAGATTCATTTTAAGCTTGCGAAACTTTATTTTTTCCTCACATACTTTAAAAGCTTCACTCTCTTTTATTTTATTGCGTTCAACGGCTTTAATATCTTTTTCATCAGCCTTACGCAGAATCGGTTTAAGCGGAGAAGATATTTCATTATCTTCAATTTCTTTGTTGGCAATAACAACTTCTCCGCATTCTGTTCCACGAACAGTCTCAACAACAGCACTTTCACCGACTTCAAAATTTATTCCCTCAGGCGAAAAGTAATAAACTTTACCACCTTTTTTAAATCTTATTCCTACTATCTCTTTCATAAAAAGCTCCTAATTTCTCACTTTCATAATTTCCGCACAGAGAGAGGCAACAACAAGTGAAGCATTTACATTCAACTGTATTGCCTTCCATGATTCCTCAATTCTGTCATGAATCCGAGCCGCCTTATAAGGTGACAAAATTTCCGACAATCTTACGGCAGATTCACGCAAACATCCTATAATACGTGCATTTTTATCCTCAGAAAGAACGGCGGAATCCCTTATCAGTTTATCCGTCATAGAAAAAACGTCAAAAAGTTCATTTCTGACAGTTCCGACAGAATAAAAAACGGCATTCAGCTCATATTCGTCACCTTTTATTATACTCTCTGCAATACGTTTTGTCAAATCAATCTGTCTGCGGACTTTTTCGTCTGAAATGTATTCAATACAGCGTCCGATATTTCCGTGAAAACATGAGACTGATTTTTTTATGTCATCACTATTGAAGCCCGATTCGGCAAGAGCTGTTTCGGCTTCCTGCTCCGTGCATAGTGATACGCCGAAACAGATACATCGTGAAATGATTGTCGGCAGAAATTCATATTTTGATTCAGCAGTAAAGATAAAATAAGCATAATCAGGCGGTTCTTCAATAAGTTTCAGTAACATATTCTGTGTCTGAACGCTCATGTTACGGCAGTCACGGAATATATAAATCTTGCGACCTGATTTGTTGTTCGGCTTGACAAAAGCGTCTGCGATTATTTCTCTTGCTGTTTTAACGGAATATCCTTCAAGTTTTCCCTCAGTTTTTACATAAGTCACATCAGGGTGACTGTGGCTTTCGGAATTTCTGCATGAAGGACATTTTCCGCATGGCTTGCCGTCACTGGTGTTTTCACACAGAAGCTGCTGTGTATAATAATCTGCAATAAGTTTTTTTCCTGTACCCTTTTCACCATGAAATATAAGAGAATGAGCAGTCTTTCCGCTTATATTCATATTATCAAGAGTTTTCAGAAGATAACTGTTTCCATAAATCTTTTTCACTTTATCACCATCACTTTTTCTATTCCGTATCTCCTGTAAATCTCAATGCACTCTTTATTGATAATCTCTCCGCTGACTGCTATTGGAACTGCGGGCGGACATGGTACTTTTACAGAGGCACATATTCTTCCCTCAGCCTCTTCAACAGGAATCTCCTTACATGGCATAAACACCGCCTGACCTATACTTAAAGCAGTTTCAGGCGGATTTTTCAGAAACGGCATATCAGATATGACCTGTTTTTCTGCATATGACAATATCTTTTCAAGAACTTCCGAAATCCTGATATAATCCTGTTGCGTACTCATGGGCGACATGAGCAATATAAGCATATTATCATCGGAATATTCACACTCAATACCGTTTTTCCTGAGAAATTCCGCAAGCATATTTCCGTTGTATCCGCTTTTTCCCGAATTTACCGCAATATGAAACGGGTCTCCGTCAATAAAATGAAGAAAGCCGAATTTTTCTTTGAAATCCGTAATATACCGCAGATTATCGGCAATATCCGTTCTGATTTTTTCACTGATATATTTACAGCACAGGTCAAGCGATGCAAGAATAAGATAAGACGGACTTGTTGAAGCAAACATACTCATACATTGTCTCAGACAGCCTGCATAGTATTCTGAGGACGTATGAAGAACCGCAGACCCTGTAAGTCCCATAAGCATTTTATGTGCCGAATCACAGCACATATCAGCACCAAGAGCTGTAGGGTGCATATTTTCAGGCATAAAAGCAAGATGTGCACCGTGTGCATTATCCACAAGCAGAGGTGCATTGTATTTATGGCAGATTTTCGCAAGATATGCAATATCCGAAAGTTTTCCTGTATAATCTGGTGATGTGACATAAAGGCACGTTCTGCCGTTTCTTCTTAGATGTTCTTCAACCGTTGTAGGATTGATATTTCCTGAAAGAATGCCCGAATCATATTCGGGAAAAATCCAGTCAACATCAAGATTAAGCAGTGCGGCGGCATTTACAAAAGCTCTGTGAGCATTTCTGACCGCAGTAATCTTTCTGCCGTCCTGTTTCATTGCAAGAAGCATAGCCTGTATGCAGAGTGTTGAACCTCCTGCGGAATAAAAAGATGCCACTGTATTATAAAGACGTGCCATATTCTTTTCGCTTTCAAGGATAATTCCGTCCGCTTCAAACAAGCTGTCTGCACCCTTGATTTCTGTAATATCATATCTGCTGAGAGTTCCCTTGTGACCGGGCATATGTGCCCTCACAAATTCCGAATCCGCATAGCTTTTCAGAAAATCACATATCGGTGTTGTCATTTCGTTCTCCTGTTCCTGCATTATTTATATATAATTAATCAAAATAATATTTAAGTATATGGTAAATCCTGAGTCTTGCTCTTGCAAGAGTGGCGGAAACTGCCTGAAAAGTTATGCCTGTCCGTTCGGCAATCTGTGTAATGTTTAATCCCTTGAAATAGTAAAGTATAACAACATTACGCTGTTTTTCGGTAAGTTCACCATTTATTACATTAAGCAGAATCCTTTTGATTCTGATACTGTCTGTTTCTCCTGATTTCTCGCCTAAAAGCTCAGTTATAAAATCGTCGGACTTTGCACCCTCGCTGAATCTGTCGTCATATGTAATTCTTTTTGCCAATATTAACCATCTCCTCTCAGAACATTTGTTTTATAAATCCTTTTATACATTATATATTATATCACAAAAAAACATAATTTGTCACTACGGCAAACTGCTGTAATTTTATCAACTTTTTTATGCAGTCTGCTGAATATATTTTCCCTTGACAGTCCGAAAAAAGTGTGTTATACTTATTGTAATAAAAATATCAAGGAGTTGAATTGACATGAATTTTTTTAAAAAAACCATGACATCGGCACTTGCTATCTGCATGAGTGTCGTGTGCATTATTCCGACAGCTATTCCCTCTGATGTTGAGGTTAATGCAGCGGACATTACAGATACTATGGTTTGGGATTCCGTCAAGATAGGCGGTGCGGGATTCGTTTCGGGCATTGTTACAGGTCAGAAAGAAATGTATCTCCGTACAGATGTCGGCGGTGCTTACAAATGGAACTATACAACAAGCGAATGGGAGCAGATATTTGCATTTCTTAATGAAGCAGACAGAGGACTTCTTTCTGTTAAGGGTATGGCTATTGACCCTACAGACGATAATACAGTATATTTTCTCTGCGGCTGTGCATACTTCTCAGATGCAAGAACTGTTATTTTCAAGACAACAGACGGCGGCAAGACTTTCACTCAGTCCGATGTAACAGACCAGATACAGGTACACGGCAACGGCGACGGACGTGAGTGTATTGAGCCAATCGCCATTGACCCCGATAATCCTGATACCATATATGCAGGCGGAGACGTTACAGCAGGCAAGTCCGCACTTATCAAGTCAACCGACGGAGGTAAAACATGGAATCCCGTTATGGGCTATGATGAACTCGGTCTTTTCTCAGGAGAATTAAAATATCCTATGTGGACTGACCACATGGTAAGAGGTACAGAACCGTCAAAAGAATACAACAAGCAGAACGGTATCGGCTGTATTCTCATCGAGGACGGCAAGGTTTATGTCGGTACTTCCGTTACAGGTCAGGCAAATATCCACGTTGCAAGCGTTAAAGATGACAAATTTACAGTTCTCAGCAAGGATTTGCCTGATACTAATTATCCCTGCTCAATCACAAATGACGGTCAGGGCAACCTCTTCTTTACTTATATTTTAGATCTTGCTTTTAAAGGTGATGCAGGCGGTGCATACAAGTACAATACCAAATCAGGCAAGGTTACTAAGCTTTCAGTTACTGACAAGGCAGTTGGTATGATTGAAGTTGACAAGAACGACCCGAATAAAATGGTTGCGAGAACCTGCGGTTTATGGAGCGACCAGTGGTTTGAAAAAGAATGGACTGACGGAAGTATTGCATGGGGCGACCATTTCTTCCGTTCAACAGACGGCGGTGAAACATGGCAAGATATTACTCCCGGACAGGGTGAAACTATTTACGATGCCAACGGTTCTCACAAGGAATTTGTTTCCCTGCCCATAGATACAAACGGATATGACTGGATTTACGGCAAAGCCTGTCACTGGGGTTCGGGTATTCTCATCGACCCACGCAACCCCGACAGAATCCTCATGACTTCAGGCAACGGCGTTTATGCCTGCGATAACGTCTGGGACGAAATGGGTGTTCAGTTCTATTTCCAGCCCGACGGCGTTGAGGAAGTTGTTGCTCTTGACTTTGTAAGCGTTCCGGGCGGTGAGAACTTCTCCGCAATCGGCGACTATGACGGCTTTATCCACAAAGACATAAATAAAATCCCCGAACAGTATAAGCCGAATATGGGTTCAACATCTGCAATTGCATACTGCCCTGCAAATACTGATGTAATGGCACGTATAAGCGAAAACGACGCAAAGGGTTATTACAGTCTCGATGGCGGAAAAACATGGGAAGAACTCAAAGTTCCGAGCGGCGGCGGAAAACTTGCTATAACAGAAGTTAAAAAAGGAACTTACAGAATTTTAAAGGCAAGCAGTGACAACAGCAAAATAAGCTATACTGATGATTTCGGTGCAACATGGAAAGAAAGTTCGGGTCTTGACGGCTCAAAGACAACCTATCCGCTTGTTGACCCCGAAAATCCTGCAATCGTTTACGGTTCAGGCATTAAATACAATTCATACTGGTCATCAGATACAACCAAAAAAGAACCTACCCTCGATGACGCACAGTATGACTTCTATATAAGCACAGACTACGGCGCAACATTCAAGAAAATTGTTGTATGCAAGTACGATGAGTGCGACCACACAGGCGACCTTGCATATATTACTACCGATACAGTTGCAATGGCTGTCGGATTCAACGGTATGTATATCATTACAGACGGCGGAAATACTGTTGAAAAAACAGATGTTGCATACTGTAAAACTATCGGCTACGGAGCTCCTGAAAAAGCAGGAGGTGTAAATACTCTCTTTATGTACGGCAGACCCACATGGGACGATACTGAAGGCATTTATCGTTCAACTGACGGCGGTAAGTCATGGGACTGCATAAATACCGATAAGCTTTACGGCGGTACAGGAAACGGAAACTTCCTTGTCGGCGATATGAACGAATTTGGTACAGTATTCATGTCAACCGTAGGTGCAGGTATCGTCTGCGGAAAGCTTTCCGATACTCCTGTTCAGAAGCCTGAAACAACTACAACAAAACCGGCAGATACTACAAAGCCTTCAGCAACAACTACTGCTGTACCTTCAGGCAAAACACTTCTCGGCGATGCAAATGAGGACGGTTCTGTTGATATTGCCGATGCAACAGCTATTATCCAGCATATGGGCAATCCCGATGAATACGCTCTCAGCGAACAGGGTAAAATCAATGCTGATATAGTCAATCAGGGCGACGGCGTTACAGGTGCTGATGCCGTGGCACTTCAGCTTATAGAAGCTAAAAAGATTAAAGCGTCCGAACTTCCTATTACTATGGAACAGTACAACGCACTTCTCAGCGAATAATCAATTACTTAATATAAAAAAGAGAACCCAAGTAATTCAAATCGGGTTCTCTTTTTATTATGCCTGCTTTACAAAATCATACCTGAAAACATTTTCGGAAAATGCAACTGATTATAACATAATGTTATTTTCGGTTGGTTGACGTTACATTTTTATTGTGATATAATCTGATTATAACAAAATCAGAAAGGAACATACTTTATGGAATCCCGTTTCAGTAATTTAAAGATATTCCGCAGACAATACGGCTATACGCAGGAAGAAATCGCTGAAAAACTGGGCGTATCACGTCAAGCAGTCGCAAAGTGGGAACGTGGTGAGACTTTGCCCGATATAGAAAACTGCATCAGACTTGCCGATATTTATGAAACTACAGTTGATATGCTTGTGAGAAATCTTGGTGCGGAGGAACATAACGGCGACGGCAAGCACATTTTCGGCTGTACAAAACTCAATGACAAGGGACAGATTACTCTGCCTGTCAACTGCCGTAAAGTTTTCGGACTTAAAGAAGGCGACAATATTCTTGTTCTCGGCGACGTTGACAAAGGAATTGCACTTGTCAATTTAGGAAGTATTCCGGGAAATATCAGCC
>JAIDNR010000447.1 GCA_029063695.1 Ruminococcus sp. | reverse complement strand
TTCTATAATAATGGGAGTTGCCGAGTATATTAAAATCGGAGTAAGCTCAAAAGCTTACGCAAAAATCGATTATGCGGTAAACAACTGCTGTTACACTACTTGGAAACATCTCTTTCCTAAAAGTTATTTAAATATGAAAATAGAGTTACAAGATTTAAGCAACAATCCTCAAAGGCATAAGGGGCATATTTCAAAAACCTTTGCTATCGAATATCAGGGTGAATGGATTGGTGTAACAATGGCATACCTTACTCATGTACAATATGAGCGGAAGCCGTTTAATCAGAATATTACACCATATACAGCAGAAGGAAGAATGTTGTATTCAAACTACTGTAAAAATGCAAAGAGAATGCCTTTGGACAGACCAGCGATAGGAAGTATCAAAGACATTGAAATGTCAATATATGCAAAAGGCATATATAACTTTGAATTTCATATGAACAGAGAATATGCTTTTAATCGTGATAAAGGAAAATGCCGATGCTGCGGTAAATATTTATGGTATACAAGTGATAAAAGCTGTCACCATATCAATAATCGTTTGCCGATGAATATGATAAACAAGGTTGTAAATTTAGCTTGGTTATGTAGTGATTGTCATATACAAGTACACAGTTCTGCCGAAATACAAGTATCAGATGCTAAAGTCCAAAAGAAAATTGAAAAATTTAGAGCAAAATTAAATGAAATCTGAAAGTATAGATAAAACTGTGAGGTTTGTCAAATATTGAAATCCTATTTGGAAAGTAAGTCAAATTGATGGAACGCCGAGTGCGGGGAAAGCTCGCACGCTCGGTGTGAGGCGGGGGAAAAGATGGAGATTGCATCAAAGTCTTACCTATCGCCATTCCTTCTGCCCGAAATAAAGGAGTTTACCAAGCCTCTGTTCTCGATTCCGAGTCATCATTTTCTGTTCAATCCCGGCAATATTTCGCCCGTGGATTTCATGGACACATTACAGGTTGAGCATTCGGAATACTGCCTTATTCAGTATCCTGAGCGTGGAATCTGTCTGTACCGATGTGGCAATGAACGCTATTTACTGCAGGTTATCGCTCCGTCTTACAAGGAAAAATTGTTCGGAAAGGCGGGCGGACGATGACCGAAGCGATAGCCGCAGCCGCAAAGGCACTGCTGAAAAAACTTGCGGTAGATACTGCACTTGACAAGGACAAGCGGAATAAAATTTTGCTGATAGTCGGCAGTATAGCAGTCGGACTGCTGTTTTTATTGTTTGCACCGATAGCTGTTCTTTCGGGCATGGGAGAGATTGAAAGTCCCGATATATCAGTAAATTTTGATGAAAATGATTTCATGTCCGGAATGTCTCCGGAACGTCAGGAAGCAATGAATTCAATGACGGCGGACGGTCAGGTAATCGCCGATTCAATGTATGCAGTCGGACTTCAGGAGCAGATTATCAAGGCACAGCTGATATATTTTTCGTACTTTGAAAGCGGTCAGATTGTTGATTTTTCGGGATATGCGGAGATGTTCAGTAATCAAAATGATGAAGTTCTGATTTCGGATATCAACAATTTTTATGGGCTTGAAATTAATTATGAGGACTTCATGCGGAGCTATGTCATGGTGATGAACTCAACGATAAATGAGTATATGTTCACGGATTCAGAATTGAAAAATAGCGTTGATCTTGCGGCTTGGGTAGAGAATGCGTATCTTTCAGGATGGGGATTTCAAGAGGGCTGTTTCGGTGAAATGGATAAGAATCTGCGCTATCGCTGTGCCGATAACGTTGGAGTGCGCCCAGATAGGGTGCGATAAAAAGTAGAATAAGGTACTACCCTCCAAGGTAACGGAGGAGACGAGCTGCCTAACCGAAAGGCGAAAGCTGATACGGGAACATAGCACGGCAGAAAAGCGGTAAGCCACTTTATACACAAAGGTGCGGCTGAACTGCAACGTCAAGCGGATATGAGGATAAAACTACAGAATGTTGAATGTGAGTTTCAAGTTTCTGTTTTGTCCAGACAGAGGAATGTGTATGAACCCATAAAAAAGTGGTATCAACCTCTGGTATGAGAACATTACATCAGTCCAACGTGTAATGGGTTGCCAAATACTCATACGACAAGCCGGAGAACCGGTTCTAACGAAACAAAAGCATATTCCGACAATTCGCATTTACCTATTTATCGCATTAACTGGGGATTGCCTAAGTTGGAAAGCTCAAAGAGCTATGTGTAATGCCTGCAAAGGTGATAAACCTCGAAAAAATAAAGAGGGATGACGCTGAATATCCAATAAGGCAACGGAGTCTTCATAGTAGTCTGAGAGGATTAATGACCCTTACATGGCGAAGGAAGACAGTTACTATTTCTAAAATCAAAATTTGATTAGGGAGGAAAGCCTCAAAATGAAACCAACAAAAGAGATTTTAGATAGAATCAGTAAAAATTCAAGAAACCACAAAGACGAGATATTCACAAAACTCTATCGTTATCTATTACGATCAGACTTGTATTATATCGCATATCAAAATCTTTATTCTAATAAAGGCGCTGGAACTAAAGGCGTTGATAACGACATCGCAGATGGTTTCAGCGAAGAAAAGATCAACAAAATTATCAAATCCTTATCTGACGAAACTTATCAGCCTAAGCCAGTCAGACGTGAATATATTCAAAAAAAGCATAACAGCAAAAAGAAAAGACCGTTAGGAATACCAGTATTTACAGATAAACTGGTGCAGGAGGTTTTGCGTATAATACTCGAAGCTGTTTATGAACCTGTATTTTCTAATTATTCTCATGGATTCCGACCTGAGCGCAGCTGTCATACGGCTCTAAAATCGCTTAAAAAGGAGTTTACGGGAACAACATGGTTTATCGAGGGTGATATTAAAGGGTGTTTTGATAATATCGACCATCATGTATTGGTAGATATTATAAGCCGTAAGATAAAAGACGCACGTTTGATTCAGTTAATTTGGAAGTTCTTAAAGGCGGGATATATGGAAAACTGGGAATACCATTCAACGTATTCAGGCTGTCCGCAGGGAGGAATCATATCTCCCATTCTTGCTAATATCTATTTAAATGAACTGGATAAATATGTGGAAAAACTGGCTGAAAAATTTTTTAAGCCGAGAAAAGAAAAAATTACGGAAGAATACAAAAAAATCAAATACGCCTATGAGAAATTAAAGAAGAGCGTGAAGAAATGCAATGGTACGAAAAAATCTGAAACACTCAAAAAAATAAAGGAATTTGGTAAACAAATGAGGAAAACTCCTTCTGCCTCCAGAACTGATAAAGTACTGAAATATATTCGATATGCCGATGATTTTATAATTGGCATTAAAGGAGATAAAAAAGATTGTGAAAGAATAAAAAAGCAGCTTTCAGAATTCATAAATCAGACTTTAAAAATGGAACTTTCAGAGGAAAAGACGCTCATAAAACATAGCAGCAGCTATGCAAGATTTTTAGGATACGATATACGAGTAGTCAGGGATAATCAGGTAAAGCCGGTGGGAAATTACAAAAAGCGTACAAGAAATTACATGGTCGAACTATGTATACCGCTTAACGATAAAATCATTCCCTTTCTGTTTGACAAAGATGCGATAGAGCAAAAATGCAATGGAAAGATACGAACAACAGCAAGAAAATCACTATACCGCTGTACGGATTTTGAGATTGCATCTACGTTTAATTCTGAACTCCGAGGTATTTGTAACTACTACGCCTTGGCAAGTAATTATTGCAGACTTAATTATTTTGCATATCTTATGCAATACAGCTGTCTTAAAACGCTTGCAGGAAAACACAGAACAACAACTCACAAGATAGTTGATATGTTCAGACAGGGAAAAAACGGTTGGGCAATACCCTATCAGACAAAACAAGGAAAAAAATTATTGTATTTTGCCGACTATACAAAATGTAAAAATAATAAACTTAATAATGACAAAATTGTAAATACCGGATATATCAATAGTTACTCAAGAACAACATTAGAAGACAGGTTATCTGCTAAAGTTTGTGAACTTTGTGGAAGAAGTGACATTCCTTTGGAAATTCACCATGTAAATAAGGTGAAAAATCTTAAGGGAAAACATTTATGGGAAATTGTGATGATATCTAAAAGAAGAAAAACTCTTGCTGTATGCAAGGATTGTCATCACAAAATTCACCATTCTTGAATAAACCGATTTGAAACAGTAATGGCAAGCCGTGTACATCGAGAGGTGTAAGCACGGTTTCGGGAGGGGTCTGAACAAACCTGACGCAGTAATGCGGCAAGGCGGTTCTTTCCTACTCTACTTAATCATGGGATATCTGCGATATGTACCGTCCGAAAAATCATTCAATACGGACATCGACACGCTGATTTATAATGAAATCGGTGGACTTGATACTATGCCCGACATCGCAGGAATCGGACTTTTCGACGGCAGTCAATTTGGAATTTACGTCGGCAACGGTGAAGTGATTTTTGCATCTGCCGACAGCGGAAATATCGTGAAATCACCTGTTTCGGAGGGCAACTGGATAAGCTGGTGTACCTTTGAGGGCATCGATTATCCGCAGGAAGTTGTGGATAAAATCAACGAAATTCAGAATCCGACAGAGGAAAATACAGAAGAAAATGAGGAGTGATTTTTTATGAGAGTACATTTGATAAACAACGGATATGCATTGTCGGTGGAGTTTCCGATGACGGCGTTTGAAATGCAGGATGCTCTTGAC
>JAIDNR010000446.1 GCA_029063695.1 Ruminococcus sp. | reverse complement strand
GTCGCACTCTTCGCAGCGTGTGTAGTAGTTTTCAAAGCAGCGGTGGCAGAGACAGGTGCTTTCATCGCTGTGTATGTCATCGTCCCAGACGATTTCCTCACAGCGGTCGCAGATTGTTGTGTATCTGTCAATGCAGTCCTCGCAGACTGGTTCGCCGTAGATTGTGTCGTAGTCGTCGCCCTCAATTATTTCTCCGCAGTGAGAGCAGTAGATTTTTTCTTCGTTCATTGATTTTTCCTCCATAAAATAAAAATTGCCCTCCCGAAATTAATCGGGAGGGCTTTTCTTGACATTAGTATTCGCTTGCCAAAAGCATTGTTGAATGGTCTCCATCGTCAATGACATATACCTTTGCCGTAATCGATTTGTTGCATGGAATAAAGTAATTCATGCAGTATTCGGGCTGTTCCGATGTGTGGATAATTTTCTGCAATATACCTACAGACTCGAATGTAAACACCTGCAAGTAGTCACGGGGTTCGGGCATTCTGTCAATGCACTCCCACATGAAAACCTGAAATTCAAACGGTATTTCGGCATCGATACCTCTTGTAATGTAACGCTGATTGTTGAACATTGTTTCACCTCCTGTTGATTTGGTATGCTCCTACGTTCCGCCCAAGGGCGGTTTATCTATGTGGTTATACCATTTTCGTAAAATCAGTACCTGACATAGATTCATAATTATGATATATAATCAAAATAATCAGCTATAACAAAAAAATCCTCCCAGCCGTATGACTGAGAGAATTAATTATCTTATTTAATAAAATTTCTGTAAGTTCTTCCATGAACTTTACCGTTTCTTGTTGTTTCTGATTCAAAATTGACAAGACCGCCCTTAATGTAGCATTCACCCTGCTCCATATTTAAAAGGTCTGCAACGGGAATCATAAGTTCCTTAGAAACAGATTTTGCAGATGTATCATCAGGATGGAAGTACACGCAAATTCCAGCATTTTTCATTGCTTTTGCCGCCTCGGACTTTCCTGTTAAATATTGAGTTGCATAGTTGAGACTGATGTGTAATTTTCTACCCTCACGCAGAATTTTTGTAATTGAGCTGTTCTGACGGAGATTCTGATTCTGGATTTCGTCAACAAAAATAACAAGATTTTCCTTTGGATTGTTGCGTTGATTGAGATAAAGTGACATCAGCAGCATATCGACAAGTGCCGAACCGTCTGAACCTGTTGCCGCATCAGACGAGATAATAACGATTTCCTTGCTTTTGTCAAAAAGCTCGCTCCAACTGTTTTCACTGAGTTTTGCCTCAATAAAGCTGTAGAGCATATCCGTTATTTCGATTGAAAGTGAATCACTCAAAGTGCCTTCAAGTAGTTTTTTACAAAGAGCAGGTATTGTTATATGCTTTTCCTCAACAAGTTCGGCAATTGCAGAGTTTAGCGTTGCAATCTGCTTTTTGCCCATATTCGGAATATGTGACATCATGATTGCTGATATATCTCTTGTAAGTTTTACGTCCGAGCCAACACTGCCGAATTTCAGAATGTCAACAGGAATTTCCTTTTCGGCATCATAGAACGAGATATTTTCGTCAATATATTTTTGTACTTCTGCTTGAGTATTTTCATTGCCTCCGACAGATAATTTTTTAATAATCTCGCTTTTAGTGAATGATGAACTTGTGTCAAAAACAACAACATGATTATGCAACTTCTGTAAACTAACCATGCGTTCCATGAGATAAAGCGTTTTGCCACTGCCACTTATACCTGTGACAAAGCAGTGAAGATTACCGTCATTGTTGTAGTCGAAGTCCTGCATAGCATAATGACCGAAACTGTTTATGCATACTGGAATTGTATGTTTTGTAGAGACATTCGAGAACCAGTCTTTTGTACCATTTTCCTTGACAAGAAGCTGTGAACAGTCGTCAAGAACATCAATCTTAAAGGCTATAAATGACATTCTTTTCTGCTTTCCACCAACATAAACCGTTGACGGATAACAGTTATCCTTTGTAGAATGGAGCAGGTTTAAACATTTCATACTTGTCTGTATCTGGTGTACAGTTTCAGCGGTTTTCATCTGAGAAATTATTTCGTTTTCAATAACTTCACGTTCCATAAGTACAAGGTCATCTTTTATGAGAATCTGTGGATTTTCAGGGATAAAATCCGTATGCTTGCTGTTAATTAGAATGCCAATTTTTTCGCTATGTACAGCCTCATTCAGCACGTCCATGAAGTCATTTACTATTGCATCTTCGCAACTGCCGTTTGTAATCTCTGCATCTTCGTGAGCTTGAATGAGAATCTTTTCAAAATCTTCATCTGCAATTTCTGTTGAGAAGATTCTTTTGCATTTCTGAATCACAGCATACAAAACAGCATAACTGTTTGCAGCATTTGTATTAAGTGACTTGAAGAATTCAAGTTCTTTTGCGGACTGAATAAGTCCTTTTATTTCGTTTTTGAAACTGCCATAATCAGTACAGATTGTATCAATTATCGTGCGGGTTATTCTGTCAAGAGCGTGACACATTTCGATTTCTTCCTCTATCGTAATTGGTATATAGAAGTCGTCATCAAGTGTCATACATATCTTCTGACTTTCGGGGATAAGGTATTTGGCAAACGGCGAGATAACAGCTGTATTATGCGGCTGAGTTTCGCTGTCACGGTCAAAAGTTAAAATATTTTGTAAAAGCTGTTCAAGGTGAGTATCTTTGCGGTTAATGCCACAATCTTCAATAACAACAGTTTCGTCTTTTGCACCATGAAATTCTTTTCTTAACGTTGTTTTGTTAGTTTCAAACGTCAGAACGGGCTTTATTCTGCCATAGGGTTTAATATAGTAACAAGCCTGTCTTGTGACATCGGGATTTGGAGAATCAATCACAAGAATCTGTGTAATAGGCGTTTTTAGTTCAGCAAGCATTGAAGAAATCAGTCCGCAGATATGGAAAGCAAAAAGCATACATTTCTGAACAGTATTGAGGTATTTTCCTGCAAATGCAAGAGTTTTTTCAATGCTCGGACATTCAGTTGAGAGTGTCTTTTTTGTGATGTTTTCTGAGATGTGTGGTATAAGTTCAATTGGAATAGTTCCATCATTGCAGATAAATTCAGCAGATTCTTTTCCGTCAGCATTAACAGATGTTACAAATCCAGCGTGTTCAGGGATGAATTTTATATTTGTTGTCGGTGTATATTCAATGTACCACGCAAGAAATCCGTTGGCAATATCGGCATTTTTGCAGACATAGTAGAAACCATCAAAATATTTTACAAGGTTTTTACTTGCTATTTTGTCTTCTGGAATGACGGTATATCTTTCAGTTTCGTTGCTGTCGTTGTATGTGATATACAGCATATCTGTATAACTGTCGTCCTTAACAATTCGATACTTGAATTTGCTGAGTATCTTGATTCTGCCAACAGGTTTACGCACTTTGCTTGGCTCAACACAGATGCCCTGATTCAGACCAACTATTGTGTATGCACGGGGCAGTTCATTTCTTTCAAGTTTCAATCTTGCCTTTTCAGCTTCCAGTTCCTGAATTTTTGCATCTTTCAACTGACCTTGATTGGCAAGATTCTGCACCTGATGTTGGAGCGGGTTGTTCTGATTCTGCAATCCTATGATTGCATTTCCAGCTTGTTGTGTTGTTTCCTGCAGTGGCTGTTCTGTAAAAGTGAGACGATTGTTGAGGTCGGCAACCACTACAGATTCCTGTCCAGTGTAGGGAATATTACCCATTTCTGTAAAAAGTCCGTCCATAAAAAATTCCTCCAATGAGTTAAAATAAAGTCAGTACAATGTACCGCTACTATTATAATATCTTATCGGAGGCAAAAAGTATATGACGGATTTCTATTATTTTTTGCTGTCTGCACCAATGAAGTCGATGTCAATAGTGTTTGTTTGTGGATAGTACCTGAAACGCAGATAAAGATAATATCTGTTTTTGTTGCCAAGAAAAATTGGTAGCGTTATTATGTCACTTAAAAAATATTCCTTTGTAAAGCTGTAGTTTTTTATGCATGTGATTTCTTGTTTTAATTTTTCGGTTAGAAGCTTATATGCCGTTTCAGATAATGGAATATTGGAATTTAATTGCTCTTTATCTGTTATTTTAGCGGAGAATATTTCAGGAATAATTTTAGCCTGATAATCCATATATTTTTGATTTGATTTAAGTCTGTATACGTAATCTCTTTGTAATGTACAGAGTAATTTCCCGAAAGCGTCACCTACATCGAATGACAAATTATTGAATGAGTTTATAAAAGTATCGAAAAATGTTTTGTAATCAAGTATACTGACAAACGCAATTGATGTCATAAAATAAAGCCGACTGTGCATCTTTATCATATCGTCAATGCTTCGGCAAGTGAAAATAGTTCTTTCAATCGTTCTTATAAGGTCATGAACGTCTTTTTTTAGCTGAAACATAGTCGATTTTCCAAACAACAGAATATTACGGTTTGTCAGACGTTCAAGCAGAATATCATATGGCAGTCCTGATATTTTGTCTTTAATCGCTGTTCTTAATTTAAGTTTGGAATTTGTATGCCCTGTTGTTCTGTTCGGATATTCAGTTTCGTTATAATAAATAACAAGAAGTTCACGGATAATTATGCACCATTCAGCAATACTGATTTTTTCTTTTTTAAGATGAGTTATCCAGAATTTTCCTAATTGTTCGGCTTGCTCAATTGCAAAATTATAGGTTCTTTTATACTTC
>JAIDNR010000445.1 GCA_029063695.1 Ruminococcus sp. | reverse complement strand
CAAGAAGATTGAATGCTTCATTAACGCTTATATCTTTAAGCTGAGTTGCCGCCATAGTTTGATGACCGCCACCGCCAAGAATCTCCATAATGACCTGAACATTTACAGCACCGAGCGAACGAGCCGAAATATTTATGGTTTCGCCTGTTTTGTATATAACAAAAGATGCGTTGACATTTGTAATGCTGAGAAGTTCATCTGCCGCCTGAGGTGCAACTATTCTTATGTCATCGCAGATGAAATCAGCCACTGCAATTGCACAGTTGTTATGTATTTTTGCTGTTGAAACAATCTGTGACCTGTTTTTGTAAGCCTCAAAAGAATTTGAGAAAAGCAGTTTTACCGCAACGGTATCAGCACCAAGTTTTTTCAGGAATGCCGCAGCTTCAAAAGTCCTTACGCCTGTCCGCATTACAAAGCTTTTTGTATCAAGCATAATTCCTGCGAGAAGTGCTTCGGCATGACATACAGGAAGTTTGTCGTCGCCTGTAAATCTGAAGTACTGAATAATTTCTGTGACCATTTCAGAGGCGGACGAGGCATATGGTTCATGGTGAAAAATAACGGCATTTTTAATTGAACGCACGGCACGCCTGTGATGGTCAACAATAATAACGGACTGTTTCATTTTTTCATAGAGTTCATAACTTTCGAGACAGTCTGTATTGTGAATATCGACGATTATAAGCAAGTCATTGTCGCCGACTGAATCCATGGCAACTTTTGGAGTGATAAACAGATTATTATCTGTCTGAGATTCAACACGGTCAATGAGATTTGAAGCGAGGTTTGCTTCTCTGTTTACCACGATATACACGGGTTTGCCAATCATTCTCAATGCACCTGCAAGACCGCATGAAGCACCGACGGAATCAAGGTCGCCGAATCTGTGACCCATAATGAAAATTTTGTCGGAGTTCATGATAATATCCTGCATGGCATTTGCAATAATTCTTGTTTTGGTACGTGACATTTTTTCAAAGCCTTTTGAAACACCGCCGAAGAAGTGATATCCGTTATCTGATTTTATCACGGCTTGGTCACCGCCTCGTCCCAAAGCCATATCAAGGCATTGACGTGCGATTTTTTCACTTTCGGCAAGGGAATCTGCACCTTGTCCTATGCCGATTGAAAAAGTAAGCGGATATTTTCCCGCAATTTTGATATTTCTTGCCGAATCAAGAATTTTGAACTTGTCATGGATTTTTTCATCAAGGTGACGTTGTTCGATTACGGCATAGAACGTATTTGACGAAGTTTTTTTGATAAACCCGTTTGTACTGCTCATGAACTGTTCTATAAGCTTTTCGATTTCAACAGAAGCCTGAGCTTTTTCACTTTCTTTGGCGTTCTGCATGATTTCATCATAGGTATCAATAGTTAAAATAACCACATTAGGGTGAGACTCATCACATTTTTTTTTGAGGTTGAAATATTCGGTTTCGTCATGGAAATATATAATAAGAAAAGAAATGTCATTTTCCTCAAATTTTTCATATGCAGTATTATACATAGCTCCGTTTATACGGCATAAAGGCGTACCGCCGTTCATGAGGGCATCAAGGTCAAGCCTAACATATTCCTCGAAATCAAGTCCGAAAACATCTGAACCACGGCTTATTTTATCTGAAAAGCTCTGGTTATACCATACAAACTTTCTGTCCTCACTGATAACCGCAATAGGTGTAGGAAGATTATTCATATATTCAGCGGCTGAATTTTCAAGGTGATTATTCATTTTGAATATATGCCGTATAAAATTTCTGGAATAAAGCACAGAAACAATCACAAGTATTGTTATAAGTACTGCTGAAAAAATAATTCCGATAAGCCCATAAGTTTTGTTATAGACGTAAAGCAGCATGGAAACGAATATCTGACAAGCAAGAATTGCAGAAACGAGCGTAAAAAACAACGCCGGAAATTTCTTTTTCACTTTTAACTCCTTTCGGAAACCGAGCTGTTAATGGATTTATATCATGTTTCCATAATAATCGGAAGAATCATAGGACTGCGTCTTGTTTTTGAATAGATATAATCAGAAAGTGCATCACGGAGTTTACTTTTAAGAGTAGTCCATTCTTTCATTTCGGAATAAGAACAGCCGCTGAGCGTTTCCGTGAGACGTATTTTAGCACCGCCCATAAGTTCTTCGGATTCCCTTACATAGACAAATCCACGTGAGATTATATCAGGACCCGAAACGACCTGATTTGTTTCACGTTCAATGCCAATAACCACAATTATAATGCCGTCCTGAGCGAGATGATTTCTGTCACGGAGAACGATAGTTCCGACATCGCCCACACCTGAACCGTCCACAAGAACACGTCCGGACGGAACCTGCGAAACAATTCTCATGCTTGCACTGTCCGTTTCAATTACATTTCCGTTTTCGGCGATGATTATATGGTCTTTTTCCATGCCCATCTGCATTGCAAGTTCAGCGTGTTTTTTAAGATGTTTGTATTCGCCGTGAACAGGAATGAAGAACTTAGGTTTTGTAAGTGCATGAATAAGTTTCAATTCTTCCTGACAGGCGTGACCCGAAACGTGAACTTCGTACATTGCTTCGTAAACAACTTCAGCACCAGATTTCATAAGTTCATTAACAACACGGGTAACATATTTTTCATTTCCAGGAATAGGAGTTGCGGAAATTATGATGAAATCCATAGGCGTGATAGATACGTTTCTGTGGTCATTCATAGCCATTCTTGTGAGAGCGGACATCGGTTCGCCCTGACTTCCGGTTGTGATAAGTACAATACGTTCGTTTTCATACATATGCATCATCTCAACATCAATCATAATTCCTTCGGGAACTTCAAGATAGCCGAGTTCGATAGCTGTGTTTATTACGTTTACCATGCTTCTGCCGAATATTGCAACTTTTCTCTTGTATTTCACAGCGGAATTGATAATCTGCTGAACACGGTGTATATTTGAAGAAAAAGTAGCAATGATGATTCTTTTTCCCTCGCCCTGACGGAAAAGGCGGTCAAACGATGTGCCGACTGTTTTTTCGGAATGAGTATATCCGGGACGTTCAACATTTGTTGAATCAGCCATAAGTGCCAGAACACCTTTTTTAGTTCCGAGT
This sequence comes from Ruminococcus sp., assembly GCA_029063695.1. Taxonomy (GTDB): domain Bacteria; phylum Bacillota; class Clostridia; order Oscillospirales; family Ruminococcaceae; genus Ruminococcus. Next base: position 3,247 of record JAIDNR010000445.1, on the reverse strand, counting down.
TCGCCGAAATATGCAAGGTCAATTGTTTCGCCGTCAATCGGAGAGAAATCGACCTTGAAATCGCCCGTATGAACAATAATTCCGGCAGGCGTGTGGATAGCCATTCCGACAGCATCGGGAATGGAGTGATTTACCTTGATAAACTCAACCGACATACAGCCCATTTTTGCTGTTTTACGTGGTTTAATGGTTATAAGTTCAGCATGATTGAGCATTCCTGCTTCTTTGAGCTTTCCCTCAATAAGACCGATAGTGAGCCTTGTGGCATATACAGGCACATTGACTTTTTTCAGCAGATAGACAAGTCCGCCGATGTGGTCCTCGTGACCGTGAGTTATAACAATTCCCTTTACTTTGTCGGCATTTCTTTCAACATAAGTAAAATCGGGAATTACAATATCAACGCCCGGCATATCGGAATCGGGAAAAGCAAGTCCGCAGTCGAGAATGAACATATCATTACAGCACTCGAAAACTGTCATATTCTTGCCGATTTCGTTAAGTCCTCCCAATGGTATGATTCTTACAGGAGTTTTTCTGATTTCATTTTCTTTGACGGAATGTTTCGGTCTGGAGTTTCCTCTGGGTTCTGTCTTTTTTACTGAGGTTCTTGACGGCAGTTTTACAGCAGATTCAGCGGAATATACAGTCATTTCGTTGGCAGGAGTTTTCTTTTTGTAAGCTCTTTTCTGCGGGCTGTTTTTTGATGCAGGATTTCTGCGTGTTTTTGAGGGATTTGTGTTGTTTTCGTTCACTGTTTAGCCTCACTTTCTGAATAAATGGATAGATTAATGATATATGTAAGCATCGGGCAAAATCAAAGAATTTAAAAAAACAGTCGTTTAGATATAATCCTGAGAGTTGATACTTAATTAATTTGACTTTATCCGAATGCACAATAGCAATAATATACAATATAATTATACAAAAAATAATCGTCTATGTCAATACTAAAAAAATGAACAATAAATTATTGTGAAATTTAACTAAATATTTACAGATATATTTACAGATTATGCCGTCTGAATTTTTCAGCCCAGATTGCACAGAGTTCTGAGGCAGTTTCGGCGGAAAGGGACTGTGCAAGAAGTGAGATTCTGTTCCGTCCGCTTTTTGTGATTATAACACGTCCTTTTTTATCTGCAACAGTCTGCCTTGACGGAATTTTTTCGGTATCGGCAAGTGTTATCTCACGTTTTGCACTTGCAATTTCGGGAAGTTTACGTACTGTTTCAATCAGGTTTTCCGCAATATTGCTGCACATATAGAGCGAATCGCAGAGAAAGCGTGTGTTTTTTGCATTTTCGGGAATACCCGTTTCCGTGCTGAAACGTCTTATTCTGTCTGGATTGATATAATCAGCCATATAATGAAAATTATCGGGAATCCATACAGTATTGCCCTTTTCGGTTTTGTCAAGGCAGTATGCAAGCATGAGTTTTTCGTATGAAATAAAGCCTGTTTCAGAGGAATAAGCATTTACACGCTGACCGTCATCTGAAATCTGGAATACAAGTTCACTGCTTTCTCCCGTAAAAAATTCGAGCCACACGGAACGGACAGCCTTGTTTCCGCAGCTTATTCCTGCTTTTATGGGACGGCGGTTTTTTCCGAGAGAATCGGCGATATTATTTATATATATATTCCTGAATGACGTCAATGAGCTTATCCTTCCCGAACGACCGGACGGCGTATGCGGTTCGGAGTTCATTATTTCTTTCAGTTTTGATTCAGGCATGAAAAATCCCGACTTATCGAAAAAAGAAAGTCTGATTTCTGAATCACCGCTTATAAATATACCGCAGTCTGCCGAAAGAAGCGGAAAACTGAATCTGAATGACGGCATATCCGTATTTTCGCAGACATACACGTCTTTTCCGCATTCCGAAATACCACAGCAGAGTGCGTAAAGTATTGGCAGACGTTCAAAGCCTGATGTTCCTACGCAGAATCTTGTAAAGAACGGTGCAATAGTCCTGCCGAGTTCCGAAGCCTCTGTTGACGATACAGGCACTTTTGATTCACAGTATCCGTCACGGAAGCTGAAATATTTGTTTTCACCGATATAGCTCATTTTTATAATGCTCCTTTAATTTATTTTCTGTTATTTTTGGCTGATTTCAAATAATTATTCCCTTTTGACATATTTCATAAGGAATAAAAGTCCTATGAGATTAGGAAATGCCATAAGACCGTTGAAAATATCTGATAAAGTCCAGACGGACTGAGCCGAAAACAATGCACCCGATGATGAAATAAGGGCAAATATCAGACAGAAAAGTCTGCTTTCTTTTCCTGTTATGTATTTGAATGCCGTTTCTCCGCAGTAATACCAGCCTATAACGGTGCAGAGAGCGAATATTCCAAGTTCGGCGGTAAGAAAGTGACTGCTGAAATTTCCGAATACAGCCGAAAAAGTTTCGGTTACGGAAAAGCTGTCAGATGCACACATCAGGGTTACAGCCGTAAGAGTACAGCAAAGAATCGTATCGAAAAAAACTTCAAACATACTCCACATTCCCTGAGTATAAGGGTCGGTATTTCCTGCCGAACTGTGCAGGACAGGCGAACTTCCCAGACCCGCTTCATTCGAGAAAATACCACGTCTTATCCCTACGGAGACGGCATATCCCGAAAAACCGCCCGAAACTGATTTGAAATCAAATGCCTTTGAAAAAATTTCACGGAAAACAGGGACTATATTATGCCTGAATAAAATCAGCACCGCAATACAGGCAGCGGCATAAGCAACTGATACGGCAGGGAGCATATATTGTGCGGCACTTCCGATTCTTTCCGCACCGCCGCTTGTGATAGCATAAATGACGGCAAAAGTGACAGCATAAATGATTATCGGATTTATACTGCATGATTCCGAGAGACTTTCGGAAAAAGTATTCACCTGCACCATTCCGCCCATTCCAAATGAGGCAAGTACGCAGAAAACGGCAAAAACTAACGCAAGAGGACACATACCAAGTCCTTTTGAGAGATAAGCCATTGAGCCTTTGCAGGTATCATCGCTGTATTTCGCCGAAAGCACGTTTTCGGCGTATACTGTTGCCATACCAAGAAAAGCCGATACCCAGAGCCAGAATACAGCACCTGCACCGCCTGTGACAAGTGCAGTTGCCGTGCCTGTGATATTGCCTGTACCCATTGTTGTGCCTAAACTCATGCATACTGTTTTAAGCTGAGAAAGTCCGCTGTTATTGGCTTTCTTACCGCTCAGCAGGAATTTCGGCAG
>JAIDNR010000444.1 GCA_029063695.1 Ruminococcus sp. | reverse complement strand
AAATAATACTATTATTTTTTCCATAAATATGCTATAATAATTATGCTTATTAAATATCACAATAGAAATGAGGAATATTAAAATGAAGAACGTAACAAAAGATATTTTTTATATCGGTGTAAACGATAAAAAGGTTGATTTGTTTGAGGGACAGTTTGACGTGCCGAACGGTATGGCATACAACTCCTATGTAATCATGGACGAAAAAATTGCTGTACTTGATACCGTTGATATAAATTTCGGCGATGAGTGGCTTGAAAATCTCAAAGAAGTACTCAGCGGAAAAAAACCTGATTATCTCATCGTACAGCACATGGAACCAGACCATTCCGCAAATATTGAGAGATTCGTGAAAGAATTTCCAGATACAGCAGTTGTCGGAAATGCAAAGACTTTCACAATGATTTCCGCATTTTTCCCAGAACTTGAAATCGCAAACAAACTTACTGTCAAGGACGGCGAAACACTTTCTCTTGGAAGTCACGAACTCACATTCGTATTTGCACCCATGGTACACTGGCCTGAAGTAATGGTGACTTACGACAGCAGGGACAAGGTACTTTTCTCTGCTGACGGATTCGGAAAATTTGGTGCAATGGGTACTGATGAGGACTGGGCATGCGAGGCACGCCGTTACTATTTCGGAATTGTAGGAAAATACGGCACACCTGTTCAGGCACTTCTGAAAAAAGCGTCCGCACTTGACATACAGACAATCTGTCCGCTTCACGGCGAAATCCTTACGGAAAATCTCGGCTATTATATTGATTTATATAATACATGGTCATCTTACGGCGTTGAATCAGATGGCGTATTTATTGCATATACTTCTGTATACGGCAATACAAAGAAAGCTGCTGAACTCCTGAGAGATAAGCTTATTGAAAAAGGCTGTCCGAAAGCAGCAATAGCAGACCTTGCACGTGAAGATATGGCGGAATGTGTGGAAGATGCATTCAGATACGGCAAAATCGTACTTGCAACAACCACATACAACGGTGAAATATTCCCGTTCATGAACCGCTTTATTACTGAACTTACTGAAAGAAACTATCAGAACCGTACAATCGGAATCATTGAAAACGGTACATGGGCAGTAACCGCCGCAAAGTATATCAAAGGCAGATTTGAAAAGTCCAAAGATATTACATGGCTTGATACTACAGTAACAGTAAAATCCGCTGTAAAGGCTGAAAATATCGAGCAGATTAACGCTATGGCAGATGAATTGATGAAATAAGGAAGTGATTCCCATAAAAGTAATATTGAATCCCGATGCGGAAGTTGTTGCAAGACTAAAAGAGGGTCTTGAACGCAAAGACGGCTATTGTCCCTGCAAACTTGCAAAAATTCCCGAAAACAAGTGTATGTGCAAAGAATTCCGTGAACAGATTGCCGACCCTGATTTTGAAGGTTTCTGTCACTGTATGCTGTACTACAAATCAAAATAAAAAATGTTCCACGTGAAACAATATAAGTCAGGAGTGATAATATGGAAATAACAATCACAAAAGAAAATTTCGATGATGAAGTAAGAAACTACAAAGGTACAGTCTTACTGGATTTATGGGCGGGCTGGTGCGGTCCATGCATGATGCTTGCACCAATAGTCGAAGAAATTGCCGATGAATATGACGGCAAAGTGAAAGTAGGCAAAATCAACGTGGACGAACAGCCTGAACTTGCCGCCGCATTCCGCTGTGAAAGTATTCCAATGCTTGTACTTGTAAAAGACGGTGCAGTCCATAATATGACGGTCGGATACCGTGAGAAAAAAGACATAATCAAGATGATTGAAGCTTAAAAAATGTTTAACACCTCCCGTTTTTGTGCATACTATAATGGGAGGTGTTTTTTTATGGTTAATTTTATTCTTGGAAGTATGTTTGGCGGTACAGTCGGAGTTTTTGCAATGTGCCTTTGTACTGCTGCAAAATGGGGAGACTATCCCGAATAAATAAAAAAGGCTGACGGATTATTTTCCGACAGCCTTGATTTTATTCTTCAGGTTCAGAACAAAATTCAAGCCATTCCTGAATTATATCATCAGGATTAAGCCTTTGTACTCTTGCTGTATTTGTATAATCAGGAGGAACAACTTCCACAGTGATGACAATTTTTTTCCTGTCATCACCTATTCCGAAGAGACTTTTTTTGTCAAGTCTCTTCAAAGCCTCTTCCATTGAATTTAACCGCACATCAAATTCAGAGTCAAAATCATCATCTGAAAGTGACCATATATCATTTTTTTGCAGAAATTCATCAACTGCCTTGAAATGCACATCATGCTCATATCCCACGTACATTGATTCACATATTCCCCACTTGTACATTAATTTTTCTGCTTCATCATCTAATTTAAGTTCTGAAATCAGATTTTCAAGTGCTTCATAAGACCATGCCGAAATATACGGAGATACAGCTTCGTCAATGAGAAAAGCGAAATAATAGAAATTTTCCTTTTTTTCAAGCAGTGCCTTAAAAGTTGATTCAGCGGCATTTTCTAAAAGACAGACAAGCCGTTCATTGTAATTATTCATAGATTACTTTTTCGGAACAGCAATAACGTCCTTACGCATATAAGGTCTGAGAGCTTCGGGTATTCTGATACTTCCGTCCGCATTGACATTATTTTCAAGGAACGCAATAAGCATTCTCGGCGGAGCAACAACGGTATTATTGAGAGTATGCGGTAAATATTTCTTGCCGTCCTCACCTTTTACACGAATCTGAAGTCTTCTTGCCTGTGCGTCACCGAGATTTGAACAGCTACCTACTTCAAAGTATTTCTTCTGACGTGGCGACCATGCTTCAACGTCGATACTCTTTACTTTAAGGTCTGCCAAATCACCCGAACAGCATTCAAGTGTGCGGACAGGAATATCAAGAGTGCGGAAAAATTCAACAGTATAGCTGTAGAGCTTGTGAAACCATTCCATACTCTCCTCAGGTTTGCAGACAACAATCATTTCCTGCTTTTCAAACTGGTGAATACGATAAACACCACGTTCCTCAATACCACGGGAACCTACTTCCTTACGGAAACAAGGTGAATAGCTTGTGAGAGTTTTCGGAAGTTCGCCTTCGGGAATAATAGTATCAATAAACTTGCCAATCATAGAATGCTCACTTGTACCGATAAGATATAAGTCCTCGCCCTCAATTTTGTACATCATGTTTTCCATATCATCAAAGCTCATTACACCTGTAACAACATTGCTTCTAATCATGAATGGCGGAATATAGTATATAAATCCCTTGTCAATCATGAAATCTCTTGCATAGGAAAGTATACATGACTGGAGCTGTGCAATATCACCACAGAGATAATAGAAACCATTTCCGCTTGTCTTTCTTGCACTGTCAAGGTCAATACCGTTCACTCTCTCCATAATGTCAACATGATACGGCACTTCAAAATCAGGTACAGCAGGCTCGCCGAATTTCTCAACTTCCACATTTTCGCTGTCGTCCTTGCCAACAGGTACACTGTCATCAATAATATTCGGGATAACAAGCATGATGTCACGAATATCGCCTTCAAGCTTTACTTCAAGTTCCTCAAGTTCGGCAAGTTTTGCATTGATTTCAGCAACTTCCGCTTTTACTTTTTCGGCTTCGTCTTTCTGACCTTTTGCCATAAAACCGCCAATAGTCTTGCTCTTGCTGTTTCTGTGACCACGAAGAGTATCGCATTCAAGCTTTGTTGCTCTGTACTGCTCATCAAGTATAATTACTTTGTCAACAAGTTCAAGTTTTTCGTCCTGAAACTTCTTTTTAATATTTTCCTTAACAATTTCGGGATTTTCTCTGAGAAATTTAATATCAATCATTTTATAATACTCCTTATTTATTCATCTGCTAATTTTTCGGCAATAGATGCCAAATCTTCCTTGTCATAAAATTCAAGAACAAGAACACCTTTATTTTTTCCGTAATCTACCTTGACTTTCCGTCCGAGGCGTTCTTTCAGTGAGATTTCCATTTCCGTGAAATAGTTGTCGATTTTCTTATCAGAATTTGTTTCACGTGGAACATTTGCTTTCTGAGCAAGCTTTTCAATCTGCCGTACTGTCATTCCGCCGTTGCAAGCTTTTTCAGCAGTATCAACGATAGTATAAGTATCGGTGAATGCAAGCAGTGCTTTTGCGTGACCCACAGATAAATCACCGCATTCAATCATTCTGTGTACGGCTTCCGGAAGCGAGAGTATTCTTATTGCATTTGCAATGGAAGAACGTGACTTTCCTACCATTTTTGCAACCTGTTCCTGCGTCATTCCATACTTTTCAATCAAATCACGGTAGCCCTCGGATTCTTCAATCGGATTCAGATTTTCACGCTGTAAATTTTCGATAATGGCAATCTGAGCAGTTTCAATATCAGACATTTCTCTTATATTTACGGGAACTTCACTGAGACCCAGCATTCTTGCGGCTCTCCAACGTCTCTCCCCTGCCACAATCTGATAATTTCCTGTTGAAAGTGGACGGACAAGAATCGGCTGTAACATACCATGCTCACGGATTGACTCAGCAAGGGCAGATATAGCCTCTTCACTAAAATATTTTCTGGGCTGGTCACGGTTCGGCTCAATCTCTGAAACACGGAGCTTTGTTTTTATCTGCACTTCACTGGAATTATCACTGAAAAGCGAGTCAAGACCTGCACCCAATCCACCTTTAGCCATAATTTTTCCGCCTTTCTGTTATTCATCTTTTTTTCTGAATGAGAAAATACCCCTCATTTTTTTCTGAGGAAGTTTAAGAGGTTCGCCCAGAAGTTCAAGTCCCAGAAGCGTATATGAATCAGTTCCCTTTGAATTTCTGTCATAATACATAATCGGCTTGCCGTGACTCGGTGCTTCGGAAATACGGACATTTCTCGGAATCTTTGTTTTAAATACCTTATTAGGAAAGTATTTTTCAACCTCAGCCACAACATCATTTGCAATATTAAGTCTGCCGTCGAACATTGTGAATAATATTCCCTCAATTTCAAGCGACGGATTGTAATTTGCTTTAACGATTTTAATGGTATTCACAAGCTGCGAAAGTCCTTCAAGTGCAAAAAATTCCGCAAGCATAGGCACAATAATGCTGTCGCTTGCCACAAGTGCATTTATTGTGAGTGAACCGAGTGCAGGCGGACAGTCAATGAATATGTAATCATAGTCATTTTTAATTGTGAGTAGCTGCATTTTAAGTCTGTTCACACGATTTTCAAGATTTATAAGTTCAATTTCAACTCCTGCGAGGGATTCAGTTGCAGGAATTACAGAAACATTCTTGAACTCAGTTACAATAACAGCATCCTGTATTCTTGCCTTACCTATAAGAATATCATAAGTAGTGGCTTTTGCTGATTTTTTGCGGACTCCGAAAGCTGTCGTTGAATTTCCCTGCGGGTCTGCATCTATACAAAGGATTTTTTTGTCACGTGAACCGAGATAAGCAGCAAGATTAACTACAGTGGTAGTTTTTCCCACACCGCCTTTCTGGTTAGCAACAACTATAATTTTCCCCATAAGATTCTTCCTTTCGTTACAAGATATTTTTATTATATCACTTTTTTTTTCATTTGTAAATACTTGTATACGCTTTTTATAAAAAATGTTTCACGTGAAACAATTTAGACTTGTTTAACACAAGAATGTTCCACGTGAAACATTTCACTTGTTTACAGGTATCCTGACTCTGTATTCTATGTAACCCTCACCCTTGATTTCAGAAGAATAAACCGATATTCCTGCGGATTTCATTGATTCAACTGCTTTATTTATCGTATTGACAAAAATTGTTATACTACGATACGTATTCGAACGTTTCCTGTATTTCTGTCTGTGATTGTCATTTCCAATAAATTTATCAATAAGCTGTTCTGCCTTGTCAACATTAAGTCCTTCATCAATAATCTTGTCAAGCATTATTGTTCTGTCCTCAGAACTTGCAATTCTCAGCAATGCTCTTGCATGACGTTCTGTAAGATTGAACTGTATTATTGTTTTACGTTCATCGGAAGTAAGACGAAGAAGCCGTAGCTTATTCGCTATTGTACTCTGCACTCTGCCAAGTTTTACTGCCGCTTCTTCCTGGGTGAGACCATAATTTTCAATAAGATTTTGAATCGCTTCTGCTTCTTCAAAGAAAGAAAGCTGCTGACTTTTGATATGCTCGACAAGTGAAATAATTGCTTTTTCACGTTCGTCTGTTCTGCTGATTTCCTTTTCAATTACACTTAAACCTGTCATTTTTATTTCCTCGCAAAAATTATAACTTGAGCTTTGCTCTGTAAATTAATATTATCATACTTCGGAAATAAAATCTATCAGAAAATATTGATAACATTCGGCAATAAA
>JAIDNR010000443.1 GCA_029063695.1 Ruminococcus sp. | reverse complement strand
CGTATTTTTTTACGACATTTTTTAATTGAAGCATATCAATAACCCCTTTATATAAAATAGTATAAGAAAATTATAGCACTTTGACGAATATTTGTCAATCAGTTTGGCTATATTTCACAGAAATTTCATTTTTTACAGAAAATATGTTGATTTTGCAAATATAATATGTTACAATTTTAGTAAAATTGATAACAGAGGTGAAAATTATGAATCAGGATTTCACAAAGCTGAGCAAGTTTCTTTCTCTTATACTCCGTCATTCACCGTCAACAATAGGCATTGAGCTTGAATATCACGGTGCATGGGCAGATACAGAAGAATTAATCAATGGCATAAACCGCACAGACAAATACAGAATCAATATGAAAATTCTTGAGGAAATTGTTAATTCAGACAACAAACAGCGGTACAGTTTCAATGACGACAAATCAAAAATACGTGCAAATCAGGGTCATTCTGTTGATGTTGATATGGGATTTGCTGAAAAAATACCGCCCGAAATTCTGTATCACGGCACGGCTGAAAGATTTGTAAATTCAATTCTTGCTGAGGGACTGAAAAAAATGAGCAGACAGTATGTTCATCTTTCATGCGACAAGGAGACTGCCTCGAAAGTCGGCACACGTCACGGAAAACTGCATATATTTAAAGTTCTTTCGGGCGAAATGCACAGACAGGGATATAAATTTTACTGCTCCGATAACGGTGTATGGCTGACTGACTGTGTTCCACCAAGTTTTCTTGAATAATAAAAACCCGTATCAATAAGAGCGATACTCATATAGAAGTAATGCCCGCAAGTAGTTTTTCAACTGCTTTCGGGCTTATTTTAATTATTTGTTTATTCGTATAAATCATAATTTAGCACATCACTCAAACCCCATAGCGGCTTTTACATTGTGCATTTCTTTTGTTCCTATAAGGTTTTCTAAAAGAGTGAATGCAACCTCTGGTGCAGTTTGTGGGCAATACGAAGTAATGATATTATCAGTTTTAACAACAGGCTCATTAACAATTTCTACACCATATTCTGCAAGCTGTTTCTGTCTATGTCCGTTATTCAGATGATAAGTTGTAGCCTTTTTCCCTGTTAAAATACCACTATGGGCAAGTGCAAGAGCTGCAACACAAACTGTTGCTATCATCTTGTGTTGACGGTTGAACGTGTTAATTACATCTGATAACTCTTTGGAAAAGGCTTCTTCATAAAATCCAAATTCTTCAAAGCCACCGGGAATTGCTAACGCATCGTACTCATCTACACAAATATCTTTCAATAATACGTCAACAGTTACAGGTACACCAAAAGTGCTTATAACAGTTTTTCTAAATCCGCAAGTGATTACGTCAACATCATAATGGTAATCATTTCTTGCCCACCCCATAACATCAACAAATACACTTGCCTCCATTGTTTCAAAGCCTTTTGCAAGGAATAAAAGTATTTTCATTTTCTTACCTCTAAATTCCGATTTATTTTACTAATATTATACATCAAAAAAACTGTTATGTCAATAGAAAAATTCTATATGAGTATCGACCTTATGGATATGGTTTTTTTCTGAATAAGTATCACTACTGCCCGTCTTTCTGATTATCTTCACCATAATCGGGGATTATTTCTATAATAACCTTTTCAACCTTATTTTCATTCACTTCCAAAGCAGTAAGACGGAATATATCCGATTCGACAGTTTCACCCGATTCGGGTATATGCTCCATAACATCAGTAACCCAGCCGCCGACAGTTGTATAATCCGTATCAATGAAAGCCGAATCAAATCCTGAAATTTCAAGCAGGTCACTTATATTCGTATCGCCCATAACTTCATACTTGTTTTCAGATATTTTTACAATATTTGTTATGATTTCATCGTCTTCATCATAGATTTCACCGACAAGCTCTTCGATTATATCTTCAAGAGTAACTATTCCCTTTGTACCGCCATACTGGTCTGTTACAACAGCAAGATGTACTTTTGCTCTCTGCATGAATTTCATTGCTTCGCTTATCAGGTTGGTATCGGCAATATGTGGAACTTCCTGAATAATTTCACGTATATCACTTTTTTCCTCAACAAGCATCTTGAAAAATGCCTTGTTTGTGATTATTCCTATAATATTATCAAGACTTTTTTCAAAAATAGGCATTCTGGAATACATTTCCCGACTGAAAATCTCTTTTATACTTTCAACAGATTCGTTTATTTCAACGCCTATAACCTTAACTCTGGGAATAAGAATTTCATTCACGGTAATTTCATCGAAATCAAGTGCGGACTTTACAAGTTCGCTTTCCTGTTCTTCAATAATCCCCTCTTCTTCAATTTCGTCAATCATGTATTTAAGTTCATCTTCTGTTACGGTCGGAGAATCTGTGCCTTTAAAAATTGATGACATCTTATTCAGAATCCATACAAATGGTTTAAGTATAGTCACAAGTGCGGAGAGTGGAGAAGCAAAAAGAAGTGCAAGTTTTTCGGCATTTCTCTTTGCATACGATTTAGGAAGAACTTCACAGAAAATAAGTACAAGAATTGTTATGACTGCTGTTGAAATTCCTGCACCGCTGTCTCCGAACCAGCTCACGAAAATAAGCGTGCTGACTGATGATGTTGCAATATTTACAATATTGTTGCCAATAAGTACAGCAGTAAGAACATCGTCAAAGCGGTTTGCAAGTTTCAGTGCCTTTGATGCCTTTTTATTGCCCTGAGCCTCAAAATTTTTAAGTCTCAGCTTGTTGACGCTCGAATATGCCGTTTCTGTACCTGAAAAGAGTGCAGAAAATATCATCATTACGACGACAAGTATAATTTTCCACGTGTTTGAATTATCCATAGTAAGCCTTTCCGTTGAATTATTTTATCAGAAAAACCGTGCAGACGGCTTTAACAATAATGGTTGAGGTGACAGGATTCGAACACTCGTCAACAACCGTGTGTTTTTGTATATATTTCTATAAACTTTCACTATATCATTCTCTGTGTCACAATACAAAATAGCCTTTCCTATTTTATATTATAGCATAATATTTAATATTTTGCAAGTACTTTTTTCAATTTATAAGCTTACATTATTATTTAATCTGCTCATTGATTTTTTCAAAGCATAATACAGCCTGCCTGTTTGCAATGCTTCTCTCACTCTCAAATGTTTTTTCGTAAACTGACTTTAAAACATTATCTGTAGACCACCCACCAAGATAAAGAATATACTTATCCGGCATACCGCTTGCGTGTAAAGCACTTGCACTCATCTTACGTGTCAAATGGAATTTAGTAGGTAATCCATTACGTTTCATTATCCTTGCATAACGTGAATACAATGCCTTTCTTGTCAATGGTACAATAAACTCATCTTCACTGCTGTGTGGGAGTTTTTTTATCTGCTCACACAATTCCGCACTGAGTTCAATTTTTCTTATGCTCTTAGGTGTTTTGCAATAATCCCTGTATGCTATGCCATTATCAGTAACTATCTGTGTGCGGTGAATATGTAAAGTATGAGTTTCATAATCCCAGTCGGAAAATTTCAGACCAAGCACTTTACCTATTCTCATACAGCCATTAAAAGCCTATGCACAATAAACCTCAATTGATGTACCTTTCAACAATGCAAAGACTTCTGTAAGTTCAGGTAATGCCTCCTCTGACTTTGGTATGTCCTTTGGATATTGCAGTTTCTTAAAATTCAGGTTTATATCAAAAAATTCCAAAGATGCTTTCAGCAAACTAACACCATTTTTTACTGTTCTACGGGATAAACCCATAGATGCTTCTTTATTTATTGCTCTTTGAATGTCGATAATCCTCAACTGTTTGATTTTGACATTTTTAATAGTTGCAAGCCTGTTACGTATTATCTCATTATAATTTCTCAATGTAGTTGACTCAATCAGACTTGAACGACACTCAACATACTCTATCATAGCTTGTTCCACTGTAAGCTCCTGACTTGCAATGTTAATCTTATTGGTCACAAGTTCATCAGCAATCTTCTGTACTTCCCACTTTGTATTTGCCGTAATACGATTCTGGACTCTTTTACCATTTTCGTCAAACCCCATTGAAATAACAGCTGAGAACATACCATTTTTTAATTGTTTAATTTTCATAATCATTCAACCTCTAAACAAACTTTTTACTAATTATAACGCTGTATTTCTTATTTTGCAAGGATTTTTTCATTGAATCAAATATTGAAATTGTACACCTGTATACTTCATAAATCCTTCAATTTTTTTCAATGTAAGTCTTTCAGGTTCTTTGTCATAATTATAAAGTGTCCTTGTCGATACCTCCAATATGTCAACACTATTAAGCTAAGGAAAATTGATGAAGAAAATGTAAATTTTGCAAAAAAACACTTGACAGTTTAATGGTGATTGTTGTATCACAGGGCGCAGCAAAGCAGACAGAATAAAACCTGCTAAAAAATGTATCAATTCAAATGGCTCAGGCTAATCGATAATTGAAATATATCTCGCGCCGAGGAGCTTTTGTACGTGGGTGATCCTTTCCCCCGTGTATCGGGAGAATATATTTTTCGATCAGCATTAGAACATCATTGCACTTGATTTTATTTTTCAGAAATTCCCGACATATCTGCACGGATTGTGAAAAATGGATTTTGTATGCAAGTTTTCTGCCCTTTCCTGACTTGGTACGCTTAATTTTTGCACTGTTTGTTATCAGTTGGCAGAAATTGTACATCACCATACGTGAGTATATCTCCTGAAGAATATTATCTGACTTTTTGGCGTGATAATAATTCAATCCAATCGTATGTTTGAGATCTCTGAATGATGTTTCTATACTCCAGCGCATACCGTAAATTTTCTTGATTTCTCCAACAGAAAATTCTTCTTTAGACAGATTTGTCATAATAACTTCAGTTGTGTTTTTAACTTTGAAGCGAACGATTCTTATGGGAAGTTCGTAAAACTGTGCAGGTGCCTTACGATCATAATCTTTCGGGAGATAATCAAGATCGCCCATAATATGCCGGATACAAGCGTCGGTCTTTCTCATTTCTTTTATTTCCCGTGTAGCTCTGCGAGTCAGTTTTAAGGTCATACACTTGTCAAAATAGGTGTCCGGCAATCCAAGATCGGCTGCGATTCCTTGACTGTCAATATCCTTTACACGGATCACGAATTTGTGTCCGAATTCTGTAACATGAGCCATGTCGTTGTAACTTTCATAGCCGCGGTCGGCGGTAAAGATGATGGGAATATTATCGTTACGATGTGTTTCGATCATATCAATGAACGCTGCTCTTTCATTTGTTGTACGCTTTTTCTTAATAATAACATCGGTATATGTATGTCTGATGAGATCATACATCGCATTGATATGAAACAGATTGTAGTTAGGATTCGGAAAGTAAGACTCGGGGTCATCAGGATTATCAGGGACGTGAGAATCCGATCCGTCAACTGCCAAAATCCGATAGCCTTTATACAGATATTTTGCATTATTATCTGTTGTTTCCGAAACAAATTTGTCAAAAACAGCTTCAAACCCTTCGGGCTTTATTTTAGCACAAGCCTGTACGAAAGCAGAAGGTGTGGGCGTTTCCTTTTTAAAGTTAAAATACGGCAGTAATTCGTGAGAAAGTGACTTACTTTCCATGAGGAGGAGCGATTTGAAAATATCCTGCGGTATGAATTTGCCCCTGCGAGTGAAATCTTTTTTCGATGAAACAAAATACTTTTCACGCTGAGTGCAAACAGCATCAATGACACCGAAAAGCTTCTTCCGTAATTTCCCGACATAACTCATATAGAAAACCTCCTTGAAATAGTGAAAAACATACACCTATTTCAATTGGTTTCATTGCCACAGGCAATGAAACCGCAGATTTTCTTCGTTTTGTCAAGTGCTTTTCTGCAAAATTTACATTTTGTTCATCAATTTTCCTTAGCTTAATGGTGTTGCCCTTTCATTAGACTTAATTTTGGTATACTTCTATTATACCACATTGTCTAACAAAAGGGGAGCATTTCAAAACTTAGGACGGTTATTTTTTATTACGTTCAGCCTCATAATGAGCTTTCATCTACCCCATTAAAAGAACCACACTCTTTAGAAAAATAATAATAGTAATCTTTTAATGCTTTTGCATACTCGGCAACCATATCATGTGGCATTGTCGTTGCTATCAGGTTAAAAGTGTATGCATTATGTATTGAACGGTATTTCTTATTTTTACCAGTCACTTCAATATATGTCCTTTCATTTTTCTGAAAGTTCCTAAAGTAATATTCTTTTTTATTGTCATAGTGTTTCACTTTTACCTTTGTCACTTTCTTCAGTGGCTCTGACGATATACCCATTAAATCAAGTATACTGTACATATCATAATTG
>JAIDNR010000442.1:3123-4290 GCA_029063695.1 Ruminococcus sp. | reverse complement strand
TAGACAGATCATTAATAACTCCTAACTAATTCTGTTTTTCTTCTGTAATCCTGTTCCGCAGGACGTATTTTCTCCCACGCAAGCGAATATATATCTGTCGCCCTTGATTCAAGTTCTGCAAAATAATGTGCATCACAGTTAAGTCCGCCTAACTTTGCAAGGGAAGTCCCAACAGGAATTTTTTTCGTCTTTTTTGTCAGTGCAAGTATCTCTTTCCCCTTTTCATTGAATGCAAGTACCCTTGCATACGGCGGTAAACACTGAATTTGAATTTTCGAGATTCCTATGAGAAGAGAAAGTATAACACGCTTCACTTTCGCCATAGTACAGTTCTTTGATTTCACAGATTCAAAAAGTTCATCAAGAGACTGTGCCGTATTACCGTAAATTCTCTTATCAAGTCCTTTGCTGTCGGATATTTCCCATATTTCCTCATCATCTGCCGTCCTGATTTTATATAATATTGCTCTTTCAAGATACTTCATATCGGCTGTACTCGCTTCAAGAGCGTCCGCCCATATTTCAGGAACGAATTTACGTGCTGATTCAAGATGCTCTCTTATGTATGATGCACTTGCAAACTCCTGAGACGTTTCTTTGCTGTCATGCAATGCCCCCGAACGCTTTACGGTAAATGGTTTTATATCGGATTTGAAATACTGCAATGCTCTCAGATACTCTACAGCAAGAATATTATTCGGCTCTGAGATTATCTCAGCTGCTTCCTTATCAATTTCTCTGAGAATTTCACTCACCGCACGAGGATAAGTATATCCGCATTCCCTGAACATTCTTACGGTTTCAGGCTTTGAAACTTCATCGGCACTATTCATTGCAGAAATAATTTTACACATATCACCGCATTCACTTCCGAAAGATATTTCGTCAACACAACCCAGACTGTTCAGCAAATACACTGCTCCTCTTGCGAAAATTTCCGCAGAAGAAAGACAATAAGCCACAGGAAGTTCTATAACCAAATCCGCACCTGACCTAACAGCGAGTTCCGCACGAGTGAACTTGTCCAGCACAGCCACATCACCACGCTGAACGAAATTTCCACTCATAATGCATACAATATGCGTTGCTCCATTTCTCCTTGTTTCCTCAATATGATATGCGTGTCCGTTATGAAACGGATTGTATTCGCAGACAATACCACTGACT
>JAIDNR010000442.1:0-3113 GCA_029063695.1 Ruminococcus sp. | reverse complement strand
ATTTATCACAATTTTTTTTCTTTTTCTTTTCAATTATCAGAAAAATTTATAAAAAAGACTTGAAATTTTCTGAAAATCGTGTATAATATTATATGGTAAATTATTTGAAAGGAAGTTTTTAACCTATGATTATTTTAGTCGTTAATGCAGGAAGTTCTTCACTTAAATATCAGCTTATCGATATGGCTGACGAAAGTGTTATTGCAAAGGGCAACTGCGACAGAATCGGAATTGATGGTCACATTGCACACAAAACCGCTGACGGCAGAGAACTTAATGAGGACTGCAATTTCCCCACTCACACAGAAGCTTTCATGAAATTAGTAGAAACTCTTACAACAGGTGATGCCAAAGTTATTGACAGTATGGACGAGATTTCCGCTGTCGGTCACAGAGTTGTACAGGGTGCTGATGTTTTTGATAAGTCCGTACTTGTTACAGACGAAATCATTGACAAAATTGATGAACTCCGTGAACTCGCTCCCGTACATAATCATGCACACGCACTTGCTCTCCGTGCCTGCAAGAATGTAATTCCCGAAAACGTTCCTCAGGTTGTTGTATTCGATACTGCATTCCACCAGACAATGCCTCCCAAGGCTTATATGTTCGGTCTCCCGTATGATGATTATGAGACTCTCCATGTAAGAAAATACGGTTTCCACGGTACATCACACAGATTCGTTTCTGCTGCACTAGCTGAAGCTATGGGCAGGGATATAAAGGATTTGAAGATTGTTTCATGTCATCTCGGAAACGGTTCTTCAATTACTGCCGTTGACGGCGGAAAGTCCGTTGATACTTCTATGGGATTCACTCCTCTTGATGGTGTTGTTATGGGTACCCGTTCGGGTGCTGTTGACCCTTCTGCTGTTACTTATGTAGCAGACAAACATCACTTCTCTCCTGCCGAAATGAGTGACTATATGAACAAGAAGTCCGGATTCTTAGGCGTTTCGGGTGTCGGCTCTGATAATCGTGACATCACAGATGCTGCACAGCATGGTAATGAAAGAGCTAAGCTTGTTTCAGATATGCTCGTTTATGAAATCAAGAAGTACATCGGTTCTTATGCCGCAGCTATGAACGGTCTTGACGCTGTTCTTTTCACAGGCGGTATCGGCGAAAACGCATTTGATGTACGTGAGCAGGTATGCGAGAATATGGAATTTTTCGGAATCAAGCTTGACAAGTCCGTGAATGACGGTCTCAGAGGAAAGCTTACAAAAATTTCCGCTCCCGATTCAAAAGTAGAAGTATGGGTAGTTCCCACAAACGAAGAACTCCTCATCGCAAGAGATACACTTGCACTTATTTCAAAGTAAAATTATTCAATCAGGACGGCTGACTTTAAAAATCAGCCGTCTTTTTTTATTTTAGTGACTAAAAGCGTGAGATAACGGAGCGTTGGTTCTGCAATTATTGAAAAATTTATGCAGAGCAGTATGCACTGAACTGACATTCCAGAAATTCCGAAAAATCCACTTAAAAATATCATGCTGAATGTAAGGAAAAGTCCACATATAACCCATATCGCCCACTTTATGCTGTTCATGGGCTTGCTTATCCTGAAAAGTATCATCATACCCACAACGCTCATGAGGATTGTTGAGGCTGTGGAAATATCGTCCTGACCTGATTTAAATATATTTCCGAAAATTACCATAACAGCAACGATTATTGCATCTGTTATTCCTGCCGGCAGTGCTTTGAGAAGAATATTAGTCATGAAATTGCCTTTAATCAAATCACGGTTTGGAATCTGAGAAAGACATAATCCCGGAAGTCCGATTGTGAATGCACTTATAAGCGATATGTGGGCAGGCTTGAGAGGATAAGTTATTCCCCAGAAAATCGAGACAAGCGACATGATAAGCGAAAATATGTTCTTGACGAGAAAGAGACTTCCTGAACGCTCCAAATTGTTGACGACTTTTCGTCCTTCCATTACAACATCGGGCATTTTTGAAAAGTCGGATTCAAGAAGAACAAGCTGTGATGCCTGTGCCGCTGCTTCACTTCCCGATGCCATTGCAACTGAACAGTCCGCCGATTTAAGTGCAAGAACGTCATTCACTCCGTCACCCGTCATTGCAACGGTTCTTCCTGCTTTTTTCAATGCACGGACAAACTTTCGTTTCTGTTCGGGAGTAACTCTGCCAAAAACAGTATAGTGAATCACTGCATTTTCAATAGCTTCATCTGTTTTCAGTGTTGAAGCGTCAATATAATTTCCTGCATTGGCTATGCCTGCCTGATTTGCGATTTCGGAAACGGTTACGGGGTTATCACCCGAAATAACTTTTATTTCAACGCCCTGTTCCGCAAAGAATCTGAAAGTTTCGGGAGCATTTTTTCTTATGGGATTTGCTATAAGCACAAAACATAACGGTTCTGTTTCTTCGGTAAGTGCCTTTCCGTCAGGACTGCCATTATATCGTCCGAAAACAAGAACTCTCATTCCCTTTCGGCTGTGTTCGGAAATAATACCGTCATACTCCGATACTTTTTCATTGAGAACAAATTCTGGTGCACCAAGTATAAAAGAACCTGATTCAAGTGTTGTACTGCTGTATTTGAACTCCGACGAAAAGCCTGTATACGAAATAATCTTCTGTCCTGTCGGACTGTGAAAATAATTCTTCATGGCTATCATAGTTGCATTATCAGCCGACTGTGCGGAAGTGAAATTACTTATTATCGGTATAAGTTCATCTTCTGTGGATTCAGAAACGGAAATAACTCCCATAACACTCATTTTTCCCTCTGTGATAGTTCCTGTTTTGTCAACGCAGAGAACGTCCACTCTCGCAAGAGTCTCTATACATTTCATATCATGAACAAGGACTTTACTTTTGGCAAGTCTCAGTGTACTTACAGCAAGCGTTGTACTTGCAAGCAGAAAAAGTCCTTCGGGAATCATGCCGATTACTGCCGCAACCATTGCCTGTATACTGCTGCTTACGTTGTTAAGTTCAAGAAAATGCTGCTGACAGAACAGAAGTGCACCTATCGGAATAACCATAAATCCTGCAAGCTTGACGATTTTATTAAGCGAACGTATCATCTCGGACTGTTCGCCTTTTTTGGATTTCTTTGCCTGTGTTGTAAGC
>JAIDNR010000441.1 GCA_029063695.1 Ruminococcus sp. | reverse complement strand
TTAATTCGTCTGCATCGTCATATTTGTATAAGAGACAGTTTGAGGAAACCGTCTATGATTATGAAATACTGCTGAAAAGATTGAGAGAACAGGCGTTCCTGAATGCTGGAATAAGAATTTCTTTCTCGGATTTGCGTGATAAGGAGAATATACAGGGCGAAACCCTGCACTATGAGGGCGGTATTCGTCAATTCGTTGAACATATCCATGAGACAAGAGGTTTTGAGTCCCTCAGCGGTGACGTTGTGTATATTTCAGGTAGTCAGGGCGACAGCTTTGCCGAAATCGCTTTGCAGTACAATGACAGCTATAATGAAATTATTCTCTCTTTTGCAAATAATATCCGCACCAAAGACGGCGGTTCGCATGAAGTCGGTTTCAAGAACGCTCTGACGAAAGTTATCAATGAGTATGGAAAGAAAATGGGTCTGCTCAAAGACAAAGAGAAACTTACAGGCGATGATGTCCGTGAGGGTCTGACTGCTATTATCTCCGTGAAACTCACGGAATGTGAGTTTGAGGGACAGACTAAAGGTCGTCTCGGAAATCCTGAAGTAAAGCCTTTCATTGAAAAACTCGTCATGGAAAAACTTATGAATTTCCTTGAGGAGAATCCCGATACGGCAAAAATTATCTTCGACAAGAGTATTTCGGCTCTCAAAGCCCGTGAAGCTGCTAAAAAAGCCCGTGAAGCAGAGAGAAGCAAAAATGCTTTCGGAAAGTCTCCTCTGCCCGAAAAACTGGCTGACTGTGCCGAAAAAGATGCAAGGTATACTGAAATCTACATTGTTGAGGGTGACTCCGCAGGCGGTTCGGCTAAACAGGGTCGTGACAGAAAGTATCAGGCTATTCTCTCACTCTGGGGCAAGATGCTGAACGTTGAAAAGGCAAGAATCGATAAAATATATGGCAATGACAAGCTTGAACCTGTTGTCACTGCTCTCGGTACGGGTATCGGCGAGGATTTTGATATTGAAAAACTCCGTTACGGTAAAGTAATTATTATGGCTGATGCCGATGTTGACGGCATGCACATCAGAACTCTCCTGCTTACTTTCTTTTTCAGATATATGCGTCCGTTGATTACAAACGGCAATGTGTATATTGCTCAGCCGCCTCTTTTCAAGGTTTGGAGAGGAAAACAAGAACGCTATGCTTTCTCGGACGAGGAGAGAGACAAGTATATTGCCGAACTTTCCGAAAACGGCAGAAATAAAGTCGAAATCCAGCGTTATAAGGGTCTCGGTGAAATGGACCCAATGCAGTTATGGGAGACCACTATGGACCCCGAAAGACGTACTATAATCAAAATCGGCATGGAAGATGCTCTGAAAGCCGATGAGACTTTCTCGATTCTTATGGGCGACAAGGTTGAGCCACGACGTAAGTTCATTGAGAAAAATGCCAGATTCGTACAGAATCTTGATATATGACAGGTGAGAAATTGGAACAGAACAGACTGGAAAAAAATTATAGAATATCACCTGATATTTTCCGTGAGGGATTCAAAGCCTATCAGAAAAAATTCGTTTATCCGAAAAGTTACCTGTTTACAGCGGTATTCCTTGTTCTTGCACTTAATTTCATTTACGGTGCGGTGAAAGCTCCTGATAATTATTTCGCCTATATCATGATTGTAATATGCCTTGCACTTATGGTAAGGGAATGGTTCAATCCACGAAAAATGAGACGCACTTTTACTGAGGCTGTACAGGAAATGGGCGGACAGGAATATAAAATTACTGTTGCTGATAATTGGGTTGAGTTTTCAACAATTGAACATGGAAATGTTGAAAACTTTGAGGAAACAACCGTAGAAAATGATGATTCAACAGAACTTTCAACAATTCAACGTGGAGATGTTGAAAACTTAGATGATTACGAGCCTGTTCCGCCGTCAAGAATTGAGACGGAAAGGCTCGGAATACTTGAGTATGACAGGTTTTTCCTGTTTATCGACGGAAAAGTTATGTTCTATATAGTTCCGAAAGAGGATTTTTCAGAATCAGAAACGGAAATAATCAGAAATCTGAATAAAAATTAACAGGAGGTCAGAGTTTTGCTTTACAATGACAATTCAAAGATAATACATTCCGAAATTGTTGACGAAATGGAAAATTCCATGCTTCAATATGCAATGTCGGTAATCGTTTCCCGTGCATTGCCCGATGTCAGGGACGGTCTTAAACCGGTTCACAGACGTATTCTGTATACGCTTCATGAAAACGGTCTTACGCCTGAAAAGGCTTACAGAAAATGTGCCGATACTGTTGGTGCGGTTCTCGGTCGTTATCACCCACATGGCGACGCATCGGTTTATGATGCACTTGTACGTCTCGCTCAGGACTTTTCCATGCGTTATCCGCTTGTTGACGGTCACGGAAACTTCGGTTCGATTGACGGCGACAAGGCTGCTGCTTATCGTTATACTGAGGCGAAAATGGCGAGAATTTCTCTGGATATGCTCGCTGATATAAACAAGGATACGGTAGATTATGAGTCAAACTATGATGACAGACTGAAAGAGCCAGTTGTTCTGCCGTCACGTTTTCCGAATCTTCTCTGCAACGGTTCTACGGGTATTGCTGTTGGTATGGCGACTAATATTCCGCCTCATAATCTCGGTGAAGTCATAGACGCTTTACAGCTTCTCATTGATGACTCCGATTGTACTCTTGACCAGCTTATGGAGTGCATCAAAGGTCCTGATTTTCCGACAGGCGGTATTGTCATGGGCAAGGCAGGAATACGTGCCGCTTATGGTACGGGTCGTGGCAAGATTACGCTCAGAAGCCGTACCCATTTTGAGGAAATCGGCGGCAGAAACTGCATTATTGTTGACGAAATTCCGTATATGATTAACAAGACGCTTATTCTCAAGAATATTAATCAGCTCTGCAAGGATAAGAGACTTGATGGCATTTACTTCCTGCGTGATGAATCTGACAAGGACGGTATGCGTATCGTTATCGAACTCAAAAAAGATGCCGTTCCGCAGATTGTGCTTAATAAACTTTTCGCTCTCACAAAATTACAAGATACCATCGGCATTATTATGCTCGCTCTTGTCAACGGAGAACCGAAAATTCTTACTCTCAAAGAAATGCTTCAGAATTATCTCGATTTTCAGGTTGATGTAATTCAGAGACGTACTCGGTTTGATTTGAACAAGGCTCTCGAAAGGGCTCATATCTTACAGGGATTTATTCTTGCTGCCGACTATACAGACGAAGTTATTGCTATAATCAGGAACAGCAAGACGATTCCCGAAGCAAAAACTGCTCTTATGGAGCGTTTCAGTGATATTGATATGTCCGCACTTCTCGACCGTACTCAGTATGATTTCAGCGGTCTGCATATCGAAAAACAGACAGGTCTTTCAGATGAACAGGCTGAGGCTATTGTGCAAATGCGTCTCGGTGCATTGACGGGGCTTGAAAGACAGAAAATTTCAGATGAACTTTACGGACTTCTTACAAAGATTTCGGGATATGAGGATATTCTCGCCGATATAAACAGAGTATATGAGATTATTATGACCGATTTAAACAATATCCGTAAAAAATTCTGCGACAAGAGACGCACTGATATTGAAGCTGTAAGCGGTGAGGTTGATATTGAAGATTTGATTCCTGTTGAGGACTGCGTTGTTACTCTCACAAATAACGGTTATATCAAGCGTATGCCTGTGAGTGAATACAAAACCCAGAAACGTGGCGGTCGTGGTATAACAGGCATGAAACAGCGTGAGGAAGATTTCGTTGAGGAAATGTTCATCTGCGGTACCCATGACAATATTCTGTTTATCTCAAACAAGGGTATCATGTATAAGCTTAAATGCTATGAAATTCCCGACGGTTCAAGGGCTTCACGTGGATTCAATCTCATAAATCTGCTTCCTCTCACCGAAAATGAAAAAATTACGGCTATGATTAAGACGACTGATTTCAGCGATGAAAGATATATTACGATTGTCACCAAAAACGGCAAGATAAAGCGTACAAATCTTTCACTTTACAGGAATGTCCGCAAGAACGGTCTTATTGCTATCGGTCTTGATGAGGGTGATGAGATTGCGGGAGTACGCATGACAAACGGAAACGAACAAATTTTCGTTGCTACCCGAAACGGCAAGGTTATACGTATTGCTGAGGGCGGCAGGGCTTTGTCACGTTCAGCTCACGGTGTTAAGGCGATAAGTCTGCGTGAGGACGATTATGTTGTCGGCATTGCAAGAATACGTGATGGTGCGACTCTCCTTACAGTTACGGAAAATTGTTACGTCAGACGCTCTGAGG
>JAIDNR010000440.1 GCA_029063695.1 Ruminococcus sp. | reverse complement strand
ATATATATTTTTATATTAATCAAATAAAATTTAAGACTTTTTCAATATTTTATGTTATAATAATGTATATGAAAATTTATGGAGGTTTTACATATGAAAATACTTGTTGTAGAGGACGAAATGCAGTTGGCTGACGCTTTGTCCGAACTGCTGAAAAGAAATATGTATTCCGTTGATACATTTTATAATGGCATTGATGGTCTTGACAATGCACTTACAGGAGTTTATGACTGCATTATACTTGATATTATGATGCCTGGAATGAACGGTCTGGAAGTTCTCGGTAATCTGCGTAAAGAGAAGATAAATACGCCCGTTCTGCTGTTGACGGCAAAAAGTGAAATTGATGACAAGATAAACGGTCTTGACTGCGGTGCAGATGATTACCTTACAAAGCCGTTTGTGACAGGTGAACTTCTTGCAAGGGTACGTGCACTTACAAGACGTAAAGGTGAGCTTGTGGACGAAAATAAATTTGAATACAAAGGACTTGAACTCCGCAAGAATACCTGTTCAATAAACTGTAAAGGCAATGACATGAAACTCAGTCTCAAGGAATATTACATAATGGAAATGCTTATCGCAAATCATGGACAGATTCTTCCGAAAGAACGTATTATTGAAAAAATATGGGGCAGTGAAAGCGATATTGAGTATAATAATATAGAAGTTTATATATCATTCCTCAGAAAGAAGATAGCATCTGTTGGGGCAGATGTGCAGATTAAGACTGCTCGTGGAATAGGCTATTTTCTTGAATGAGAGGTGATTTGCATTGTTCAGGAAAGTTCAGCTTAAATTTTTCGGAATCATAACTGCTATTCTTATTGCTATTTTTATTGCACTTCTCAGCGGTATAAATATTATTATGGACGTGCTTATGGAACGGCAGACCAATGTTGTTCTGGAGCAGGTTGCATCGGGTGTGGAGTATAACAACGATACGAAAAGCTTTACATTTACAAATTCTGATTTTCATAAGAATGATGAACCTCCGAAAGATGAAATTCCGATAAAAAGGATTGAAACAACTGTTGTTTCCTCTGAAAAAACAGTTATTCAGACAGAAACAGCATCTTCTGAGGTCATTACAGAAAATAATACAGAAAATAATGTTACAGAAATTCCAAAGGAAACAAATCTGCCTGAGACAGATGCACCGTCAACAGAAGAACCCGTTCGGGAAACAGTCCCTCCGACAGATGTGCCGACTGAGCAGGCTACGGAATTTCCGACTCCGCCGATTGATATACAGCCTGATACATGGAATCCCAACGGTGAGGATTGGCGGCACGACCGGCATGAACGGGAAGAATGGAAAGAATATTCCACACAGCCGCCGAATAATTGGGATAACTGGGGAGAGTGGAATAAACCTGAATGGAATCCCGGACAGAATCAGGAAGCAGACGACGGAAGGGCACACCCTGACCGTGAAGTATGGGGAAAAGGCGGCTTTATGCCTACTGCCGATACAGACTTTGTATCTGTTCTTGATGGTTATACTGTATCTGACGGAGAAAGACCTCCTGCTCCTCCTGATGATAATTTCAATAAAAATAAATTCGGCGGACCTGTTCCTAAATCAATCAATTCAATTAATTTCTTTGTGATTATGGCTGACAATGATGGTACATATATTGCATCGCTCAATAATGATGATATGACTGAAGAAACTGCACAGAGCTATATAACTCAGATACTGAACAAAAAGGACAAGTCGGGAATGGCTGATAATTACAGTTTCTGTATTGAGAAAAAAAGCAACGGCACTGTTATAGTTTTAACTGACAGAACGGCTGAAATGAATATTATGCACAAACTTAAGCGTACAACTGTTATTGTTGGTATTATCAGTATAATTTTCTTATCAGTAGGTGCATATTTTATAAGTGGTATTATTGTGCGTCCGATTAAAGATACTTTTGAGAAACAGAAGCAGTTTATTTCCGATGCAAGTCACGAGCTTAAAACTCCGCTTACTGTAATATCTGCAAATGCGGACGTTCTTTCAGGTGAAATCGGTGATAACAAATGGCTGAATTACATACAAGACCAAGCGGACAGAATGAGTGTTCTTGTAAATGACCTTCTCAGTCTTACACGCCTTGAAAATAAGTCAAACAATTTCATTCAGACAAATTTCAATCTGAGTCAGGCTATAACAAATACAGCACTTCCTTTTGAATGTCAGGCTTTTGAATCAAATAAGAATTTTGTACTTAGTATTGACGAGAATATTTCCGTTTTCGGAAGTGAACAGCATATAAAGCAGATGGCAGGTATCTTTATTGACAATGCACTGAAATATTCCAAGGACGGCGGTACTGTACGTGTTTCGCTTTCCAATATAGACGGAAAATCTGTATTTTCTGTATATAATACAGGTTCAGGCGTTAAAGAAGAGGATAAATACAGGATTTTTGAGAGGTTCTATAGAAGTGACGAATCCCGAAACCGTTCTACGGGCGGTTATGGTCTTGGTCTTGCTATTGCAAAATCAATTATCGACAAGCATAAATTTAAAATTGAAGTCGAAAATGAAGAGGGCAGAAGTATCTGCTTTATCGTCAAGATGTAAGACAAAAACCTGCTGTAAAAAGCAGGTTTTTTGTGTATGATTTCAGAATATTTGTTGACTTTACTACAGTTTTTGTGGTATAATATTTGAGTTGAATTGTATTGTATAAAGGAGAATATAATTATGAGTATTTTTGATGTATTCGACAGAATTTCCTCGGATTCTACAGGAAAAAGAGGTAAAATAGAATATATAATAGTGGGTCTCGGAAATCTGGGAATGGAGTATGACGGAACACGTCACAATGCAGGATTTTTTACTTTGGATATACTTGCTTCTCAGCTCGGTGAAGATATAAACCGTCTGAAATTCAAGGGAAAGACGGCAGAAGTGACTATAGGAGATAAACGCTGTCTGCTTCTTAAACCGACTACATATATGAATAACAGTGGTGAATCCGTAGTTCAGGCTATGGAGTTTTATAAAATTTCATCGGAAAATCTTATTGTTATTTATGATGACATTTCTCTTGAACCCGGAAAACTCAGAATCCGCAGAAAAGGAAGTCACGGCGGTCATAATGGTATAAGAAGTATCATTGAGCTTACGGGACATGACGATTTTCCACGTATTAAAATGGGTGTAGGCAGAAAACCTCACCCCGATTATGATTTAGCTAAATGGGTTCTCGGAAAGTTCAGAAAAGAAGATGCCGAAAAAATGAAATCAGCGGCGGAAAATGCTTGCGAATGTATAAAGCTTATGGTATCGGGCAGAACAGATGAGGCAATGAATAAGTTCAATAGCTGATAGCAGTATACACAGTAAATCATGGAGGGCAAAATGGAAATATTCAGTTCGGTTTTCAGAGAACTTTCGGGATATAAAAGTATATGTGAATGTATCGACAAAAAAATTTCACCTGTTTCCGTAACAGGTCTTTCGCATATTCACAGGGCAAATCTTATTGCCGCACTCAACAACGACAGGATAAATATTGTTATAACAGGCAGTGAGGCAGAGGCAAAAAAGTTATGCGACGATATTAATATGATGTCCGGAACTGATTCCGCTGTACTTTTTCCGTCAAGGGAGCAGGTTTTCACTCCTGTTGATACTGCCAATCATGAATACGAATATATGCGTATTTCGGCACTTGCAAGGGCTGTACGCAATAAATGCAGTGTTATATGTGCATCTGTTGAAGCCGTGATGCAGCCTGTTATTCCTGTTGATACGCTTATTTCATCTGCAATTGAGATTTCAGAGGGTCAGACTATTGACCGTGACGGACTATGCATGGAGCTTTCAAGGAGCGGTTATCAGCGGTGTGAAAAAGTTGAGGGTGCAGGTCAGTTTTCCGTGCGTGGAAGTATTATTGATATTTTTCCTGTGCAGTCCGATAAGCCTGTAAGAATTGAATTATGGGACGATGAAGTTGAAAGTATTGCAGAGTTTGAAACAGATACTCAGAGAAGAAGTGATGAGCATATAGAAAGGCTCGAAATTTCTCCTGCAAATGAGATTATATGCGATACGAACAGGCTTGCCGACAGTCTTGAAGCACTTCTTAAAAAAGTCCGTGGCAAGAGAACCGAGCTTATACGTAAAAATCTGGGTGCGGACGTTAGCAGACTTAGGGCAGGGGAGATTCTTCCGCACGGAATGAAATATTATTGTCTTGCTTATCCCGAAATATCGACGGTTTTTGATTATATTGACGGTGCTGTTGTTTTTAATGACTTTTCGGAGATTATGGAGAATGCAAACGGTCTGATGTCG
>JAIDNR010000044.1 GCA_029063695.1 Ruminococcus sp. | reverse complement strand
GGCGGTGCAATGGTAATCAGACAGCTTTTCAAGAAAGATTAACAAAAAAGGGACGTTTCAGAGCGTCCCTTTTATTTGTATATCCGTTTTTTTCTTTTTTAAGTAAATAACTGAACATATAATCAGTCCGATTAAATCGGTCAGCAGAGTACCGAGCGAACTGCCACGGCGGAAACCGTCAGATAAATTATTTTTACTGCATTCCTGAATTATGTATAGAATCATATGGACTGTACTATCTGAAAATTCTGTTATAAGCACAGCAAACAGCGGTACAAGCATTATAATATAGCGTTTTTTCCAGTCTTTATTACGGAATTTTGTTGCAAAGAATGCCCATACAGCCGCCGCCGTGCCAATTGATGTCCAGTAGAAAAAGCCGAGTATTTCTCCATAGGTTTTTTGAAAGAAGTATACATTTTCTCTTGTATTGTCGGGAAACTGTTCATTGTATGCGAAATAATTCGATATATCAGCAAAAAATATATACAGTGCATAGAAGAAGTCAAGTCCCACGAAAAACAGGAATATATCAAGAAACTGCTTTTTCGGCGGTTTGTCCCTGTGGATTAAAAGAAGTATTATCGCTGCATACAGTCCGAAAGAACCCATAATATCCGCAGCGTCAAATAATACCTCTGAAGTATTCAGACCGCCAAGAATCTGTTGTGTAAAGCCCATTATGCCTCCAATCCACATAAATTTTGTAAAGCTGAAAAATTTTCTGATATTATCCATATAAGCCACCTCATAATATTAATTGTACTATGATTAATAGTACACTTGTTATAGTATCATATTATTGGGAATTTGTCAAGAAGTTTGCAAAAAAATAGGCTTGCACGGTTAAGTACAAGCCAAAATTTATTTTATACAGCTTCAAAAGCATTTTTAAGGTCATCAAGAATATCATCAATATTTTCAAGTCCGACGGAAAGACGAATCATACCGCCGTTGATGCCTGCGGCAACAAGCTGTTCATCTGTAAGCTGTCTGTGAGTTGCACTGGCAGGGTGAAGAACACACGTTCTTATATCGGCAACGTGTACTTCATTTGATGCAAGACTGAGTGAATCCATAAACTTAACAGCAGTATCACGTCCGCCCTTGATTACGAATGAAATAACACCGCTTGTACCGTCGGGGAGATATTTCTTTGCAAGTTCATTGTAAGGACTGCTTGCAAGTGCAGGATAGTTGACTGATTCAACTTTGTCATTTGATTCAAGGTATTCGGCAACAGTCATTGCGTTCTTGCAGTAACGCTCCATGCGGACAGCAAGAGTTTCAAGACCTAAATTCAGGTAGAATGCGGACTGTGCAGACGGATAACAGCCGAAATCACGCATTAACTGCATACGTGCCTTGACGATATAAGCCGCTTTGCCATAAGCCTGAGTATAGATAAGACCGTGATAGCTTTCGTCGGGTTCTGTGAACTCAGGGAACTTGCCGTTTGCCCAGTTGAAATTACCCGAATCAACAATAACTCCGCCTACCTGTACTGCATGACCGTCCATATATTTTGAAGTGGAGTGAATTACAATATCTGCACCGTATTCAATAGGACGGCAGAGAACAGGAGTAGGAAATGTATTATCCACAATAAGCGGAACATTGTTTTCGTGAGCTATTTTTGCAAATTTCTCTATGTCAAATACAGTAAGTGCAGGATTTGCAATAGTTTCACCGAAAACAGCTTTTGTATTTGATTTGAAAGCTGCTCTTATTTCGTCCTCAGAAGCATCGGGATTTACAAATATACACTCAATACCCATTTTCTTGAAAGTAACAGCAAAAAGATTGATAGTACCGCCATAGACTGTAGCAGTTGAAATAAAGCTGTCGCCGGACTGCAATATATTAAGCATTGCACACATTGTAGCCGCCTGTCCGCTTGATGTACACATTGCACCGATACCGCCCTCCAGAGCAGCAATTTTTTCCTCAACAGCCATTACTGTGGGATTCTCGAAACGTGAATAAATCAGGCTTTTTGTAGGGTCATCGAATACAGCGGCAACGTCGTCCGTTGAATCATATACATAAGTTGTACTCTGCACAATCGGTACAACTCTCGGCTCTGTATTTTTTGGTGTATAGCCTGAATGCAGGCATTTTGTTTCAATCTTCATTATTTGAAGTCCTCCTGTTTATAATTTTCTGTACTCTCGGAACACAAAATTCCAGTATAGCACAATATTTGTCAACGAATGTAATAATATAAGTTTCCTTGTATTTAGGTAAAGAAAGAGTCATAGGAAACATATGTTTCTGAATCATATCACGCTCTTTTGGACTTATATCTGTAAGGAGTTCGGCGTTATGCACGGCAATATCGGAATGCTTTCTGCTGTGGCTCGGCTGACCTTTTGATTTATGAGCATTGTATTTCTTACGGTCATAGTAGAAAAGGTCATGAAGCAGTCCTGCTCTTGCGGCAGAACGTGCGTCAAGATTCAGCAGACTGCAAATCTTATAGCCGTAATATGAGACATTGAGGCAGTGCTGAAATCTTGTTGTTGAAATATGATGAGTTATATTTTTTAATTTTTCAAGTTCAGGTGCATTAATAATATCATCAATACAGCAGTAAAAAATGCTGTCGGTAAGCTCTTCATGAGAACATATAGCTTTAAGCATGGCGTTGCTCCTTTGCAGTTATATATTTCTAACAAGATTATAC
>JAIDNR010000439.1 GCA_029063695.1 Ruminococcus sp. | reverse complement strand
GTATTAAGTCAAGTACGGTTAATGCAATAAAAACTCTTTTTTATTATTGGACTATAAAAAGTTACATTGAAAAAGAGCAGGACGAGGAAACAAAAAAAGTAACTATTGTTCTGAAAATCAAACTTAAAAATCTTGCTGAAAAACGAATGAAAAGCTACAAAATTGCAGAATTTATCGTTCATTATCTGTTTAAGCACAGTAATTTTCAGGCAAGTGAAGCAGAAGAAGTTTTGGTCGTTTTTTCTGAGCTTGAATTGAAATGTGTGTATAATTCTCAATTTAATTCTGATATTTCCGAAAATGATATTGAGGAAGCATTGTTATTCTTATCAAAAATAGGTGCTGTAAAATTAGATGGTGGATTTCTTGTTCTGTACAACGGTATGAGATTGAAAAGGCTTGTTCTTGATAATAAAATTCGTTATAAGGTTGATGATTATAGGCAGCTTAATGAATTCTATAAGCATAAAATCCAGCAGATACATATAATTGGAGAATATGCAAATATGATGGTTCGTGATTACAAAGCAGCATTGAAGTTTGTAAATGATTATTTCCAAATGGATTATAAAAAGTTTCTGTCACATTATTTTTCTGGTGAGCGTGCTGTACAAATAGAGCGTAATATTACTCCTGAAAAATATTATCAGCTTTTTGATACGCTTTCACCAAAACAGCTTGAAATTATAAACGATAATTTAGCACAATATATTGTTGTGACGGCAGGTCCAGGAAGCGGAAAAACAAGAGTATTAGTGCATAAATTAGCGGCGTTACTTTTATTGGAAGATGTAAAACATGAACAACTGTTGATGTTGACATTTTCGAGAGCTGCTGCAATTGAATTTAAACAGCGTTTACGTGAACTTATCGGTAATGCAGCACATTTTATTGAAATAAAAACGTTTCATTCATATTGTTTTGATTTAATGGGAAAAATCGGAAATTTACAGGATTCTGAAAATATTGTAAGAGATGCTGCGGAACTGATTCAAAATGGCGATGTTGACCTTGGCAGAATAACAAAAACTGTTCTTGTAATTGATGAAGCTCAGGATATGGACAAAAATGAATTTAACCTTGTTAAAGCCTTAATGGAAAGAAACGACGATATGCGTATTATTGCTGTTGGCGATGATGACCAGAATATTTATCAGTTTAGAGGCTCAGATTCAAAGTATCTCAGGTCGTTTATAACAGACCATAATGCTGTACAATATTCTCTTGTTGATAATTACAGAAGTTGTCGCAGTGTTGTTAATTTTGCAAACAGATTTGCAAGTGATATTTCTCAGAGAATGAAAACCGAAAATATAAATCCTGTTTCAGAAAACAACGGCGAGGTTAAAATTATAAGGCACAGCAGTTGTAATATGGAAATTCCTATTGTTAATGATATTATTTCATCATCAATTACGGGTACAACTTGTGTTCTTACAAACACCAATCAGGAGGCTTTAACTGTTTTAGGATTGCTGAAACAGAAAAAAATTCCATCAAAGCTTATTCAGTCCAATGACGACTTCGATATGTATAATATTGCAGAAATAAGATTTTTTATAAAAAAACTTGAAACAGATAATGCATTACCTGTTATAAGTGATAAACAATGGGATAAAGCGGTTGAACAATTAAAAGAAAGGTATTCAAAAAGTGAGTTTTTGCCTGATTTGCTTGATATATTGAATACATTCAGACAGACAAATACTAAAATATATCGCACTGATTTACTGATATTTCTGCATGAATCAAAACTTGAAGATTTTTGTAAAAGTGAACAGGGGATTATTACCGTTTCAACTATGCACAAATCAAAAGGCAGGGAATTTAACAATGTTTTTATGCTGTTGAATAATGTTCCTATTGATAATGATGAGGCTAAAAGAAAAATTTATGTAGGCATTACACGTGCTAAAAAATTGCTTCATATTCATTATTCAGGTCAACAATTCGACAAGTATTCCGAAATGTCAACGTGTTTTGAAAATAATTATATCTCCTATCCTAATCCAGATGAACTGATATTACAGTTGTCTCATAGAGATGTATTTCTTGATTACTTCAAGGATAAAAAGCAGTTAATACTGAAACTTTATAGTGGATTATATCTGAGCATTATAGGAAATAAACTTTATTTGGAATTGCAAAATAAAGCATTTCCTGTATTGCAGTTTTCATCAGCTGGCAATGAAAAAATCAAGAAAAAGATGTCAGAAGGATATTATCCTTATTGTGCAAAAATCAGATTAGTTTGTGCATGGAAAGGAAAAGATGATACTGATGAATATGCGGTAATACTTCCTGATATTTATTTAAAAAAAAGGAGTTGATGATATGTTGAAATTTTTGGGACGTGGTTCTGCCTTTGCTGATGAACATAACTCTGCGTTTTTTGTTCATGACAATGATTTGATTCTGATTGACTGTCCAGCAACGACTTTTCAGAAGGTCAAAAAAATGAAAGGATTATCACAATTTGAAAATATATTTATTCTGGTGACTCATACACATGGCGACCACAGCGGAGGAATCGGGACAATGCTGCAATATGCGTGGTTTGCACTGAATAAAAAAGTTACTGTTGTTGCACCGTCAGAACAGGTGGAAAATGATTTGAATATACTTCTCAGGAATATAGAAGGCTGTGAAAAAAAGTGGTTTAGTATTACAACTGCTGGTGAACTCAACAAAAAGTGGCTTGTTTCATCAGTTCCCACACGTCATACTGAAACGTTGGACGGAAGATGTTTTGGCTATCACTTGAAAATTAATGGAAAGAATGTTGTGTATACTGGAGATACAGAAGTTCTTGCACCGTTTCTTCTGCTGTTGAAAAATGGTGATTATCTGTATACAGAGGCTTCATATTATAAAAGTGGAGTTCATCTGCACATAAATGACATACTTCCTGAACTTGTAAATCTTGCCAAAAACGGTATAAATGTTTATCTTATGCACCTTGACGATGAGGAAGAAATCGAAAAAATAATAGAAAATACGGATATAAAACTTGCTCCGTTATTTCAGGAAAAATAAAGGCGGAGCAGTTACGCTCCGCCCATATTTTCAGAAAAGTCCAGCAATTTTGTTCATGCTGTCACGCATAAGGTCAAGTGAGGAATGACAATACAAATCCATTGTTATCTGCACAGTAGCGTGACCTAAAATGTCGCTGAGAGCTTTGATGTTCACACCGTTTTCAATAGCTCTTGTTGCAAAAGTATGACGGAGAGCATGGAAATTTGCATGTTCTATTTCTGCAATTTTAAGCAGATAATTCAGAGCATCACGCATTGTATGAGGTTCAACACAGGTACCGAACGGCATTGAAAATACGAATCCATTTGGCATAATAGGAACACCTAAAGACATATATTCCTGCTGCTGACGTTCCTTGTGTTCAAGGAATTTAGTCCAGACATTTTGTGGAACTGGGATTTCTCTGTATCCTTTTGGAGTTTTTACATTACCTTCAATAAGGGTAGTGGAGCAGGTATCTTCGTCATCATCATCGATTTCTTCAAGCTCATTCATATTTTTCTTGATACGCTGTAATGTTCTGCTTATTTTTATAGTACCCTTGTTGAAATTCACATCGGTCCAGCGTAATGCACAAAGTTCGCCGATACGCAGTCCTGTGGCGAGGTCGAATAATATTGCAAATCCGAGTCTGTGGGTATGTATAATACTTAAAAGTTTTGCCTGTTCGTCAACAGAAAGTACACGCATTTCACGTTTTTCCTGACGTGGAATTACTGTTCCGTGAGTAGGATTATTTATAATTATACCATTGATACAAGCCTGCTCCATTGCCTGATGAAACATATTGTGGAGGTTGCGGATTGTCTTTGCGGACAGACCACCTTTGCCATCGGTTCTGCCGTTTTCAAACTTTTGGTTATAGAAGTTCTGAATCACGGCAGGAGTAATCTGCTGTATCGGAATATCACCTAATATTGGGATAATATGGTTGTGGACATATCCCTCGTAGCTTATGTAGGTTGATGGTTTGATACTTACGGAAGCGTAATTCTGAAGCCACTGAATCAGCCAGTCCTTCAGCAGAAGTCTGTTCGGAGTAACATATGAACCAGTCTGTTTGTTGTGGAGTACGGCGTTGAGTTTTTCAGCGACTTCCTTACGTGTTTTGCCGTAGACGGAACGCTGAATCTGTCTGCCGTTGTTGTCACGACCATCGGAATAACGTCCCTCCCATGTACCGTTGGAACGTCTGCGGATTGAGCCTTCGTTATTGCCTTTTTTCATTTGTAAATCACCTCGTTTGTGTTGTTGAGC
>JAIDNR010000438.1 GCA_029063695.1 Ruminococcus sp. | reverse complement strand
TGGATTGAAGTATATCTTACCGGCTATGGCTGGGGTCCGTTTGAATTTACAGCAGGCTATTCTAATCAGACAATAGATACAACGCCGACAACTGCCACTACAACAACTGCCACAGAAAGTACAGAGACAACAACAGTTGAATCCACAGAAGAACACGGAACTACTACACGCAGAAGCCGACAGACTACTACAGGTTTCGGAAGACATACACTTTCACATTCAAAGACAGAAGCAACTGTTACAACTGTGGTTGAAATTAATGAAGATATTCAAGTATCATCTTTCGGAAATTTAAAATATATAGTATATGCTGTTATTTTCATTGCATTAACCGCACTGCTCATATACCTAAGACGTGCAGTAATTCTGTATCTCAGAAAACAGCATTTCACTGAAAGTTCACGCAAATCACGTATGGGATATATGTATGAATATACCGAAAAACTGCTCAAGTATCTTAAAATCAACCGTGATGATATGCAGTATACTGTTTTTGCCGAACACGTTGAGGAATCATTGGGCAATATATATTTCAGTCCGAATGAGTTCAGGAAATTTATGAATACCGCACTTAAATCGTCATTTTCCGAATATTCTCCCGAAAATGATGAACTGAAAAAATGCCTTGACTTTACAACCGATTTTGCAAAAGAAATATATATGAGGTCAAATTCAATAGAAAAAATTTATCTCAAAATCATACTTGTATTAATATAAAAAAATAAGTCCTGCACAACAGGACTTATTTTTATGCTTATGATAAAGATGAGAGTGCAAGCTCTTTTTTGATGTCATACTTTTTCAGCATGATAATTATAAAATACTCTGCAAAAAGTGCGGTAACTACACCAAGAATACCAATAATTCTGCTTAATATTACTGCACAGATGAGATATGCAACATTGGCAATGATTGTGAAAACAAAATTTCTTCTGACTTTTCCCATTGATACAAACAACTGATGTATTGAAGTGTATGACAGTGCAAACGAACGTGAAAGCAGATAAAGCATAAGAATATAGAAATACTTTGCATACAGTTCACCGAAAAATACATCAAGAAGCCACGGTGAAAGAGCTGTAACGACTGCTGTAATCGGAATCATTACCCAAAGCGTCCATTTACGCATTTTCATCATTATATCATAGCATTCTTTTAGTTTTTTCTGTGCAATAAGTTCAGAGAACTGAGGCATGATAGCCTGAGATATGGGAGTCGAAAGCTGAACAAGTATATTTCCGACTTGCTTGTAAAGTTTAAATACAGATACAATTTCGTATGATATTCCCGAAAGAATGAATACATCAAGCTGTTTTACAGGAATATCTACACTTGATGTAAGATTCGTCCAGAATGCAAACCCCCAGAATTTTTTCCAGACTGATTTGACAGGAGCTTTCAGCATTTCCTTGATTGACATATTGTCACTTTTCTGAAGCGTATTCAATGACATCATCGTCAGCATGATATGACCGATAATATCAGCACACACATAGACAATTACAAGCTGAAGCAAATCATGCAAATCAAAAAGCCAGAATATCAATACACCTATAAGCTTTACAGCGGCAACAACATTTTTCTGTATAGCAACAAGATTGAATTTGTTGAACAATCTGAGTACACCGACGCTTGCACCCGAAAAATGAAAGAATATTTCCAGACTGAAAACAAAACAGCACAGCTTTATTTCATTATCCCATTCCATATAATATCCTACAGCAGGAATTATTACAATGGCAACAATTGTACCGACCAAAGCAGTCAGCATATCAACAATCATACCTGTTTTTATAATTGCACAAAGTCCTGAATAATTCTTGTTTTCAATACATTCACTGCCATATTTTATAACAGCCTGCCATGACTGAAAATTAATAAGTCCATCAACTATGTACATATATGACTGTGCCACAACAAAAACGCCGTTGGCTGTATCTCCGATAGCCCAGATTATTGCCATAGTCGTAAACACGTTCATTACAGCAGAACCTGATTCACCAAGAAATGCCGAAAACATATTTCTGAATAGTTTATTCCAGAAATTATTCTGCTGTATAATTGAAATTTTACTTTTTATACACTTAATAAGCATTATTT
>JAIDNR010000437.1 GCA_029063695.1 Ruminococcus sp. | reverse complement strand
CCTGTGCCATGCCCTCAGAAATATTATCGCCGAATACCCATAATTCCACGCATTTGGTCAGCATCACATAATTCATGAACATTGCCGTCTGCCGTTCTTCACCAAGGGTATCGTCCATAAACTGCGGAAAAAGCAGATGCGGCGCAAATGGAATACTGTGATGTCTGACCGCAAATCGGCTGTATCTCCGTGCATTTTTAATATTCATATTTGTATTTCCACGATAGGGCGAACAGATATATACTAGAGGGCGAAAAGCGGCTAAACGGCGTGCTTTTCGTTCCTCGCTCTCGATTCTTTTCATTGCTTCAAATTCAGTTGGAGAGTAATATCCCTCGCTGTTATGCGTTGATGCCAAACTCATCCCTCCAGTTCCTCTAAATTACCGAATGTTTCTCCGGCAGACGCCTCAGCCACAAGCGGCAGGTCAAATTCCGGAAATGGCTGTTTTTCCATACATTCACGGATAAAATCTACTGCTTCATTCAGCTTTTCTTTTGGAATAATAAACGTCAGTTCATCATGGATCTGCAATATCGGTTTTAGCCATGTCCGTGACGGCAGTCCTTCTAAGATACGGACGATTGCAAGTTTCAGAATATCTGCAGCCGTTCCCTGAATCGGTGTATTCAATGCACATCGTTCCGCAAAAGACTTCAACCCCCAGTTATCACTGCGAATATTCGGCAAATATCTGCGTCTGCCGAGCCATGTTTCGATATACATTTTTCTTGCAGCATCTCGCTTTGTTTCATCCTGCCATATTGTCAGTGCAGGATATCCGGCTTTCAGATTTCGGATAATGGCTTCACACTCGTCCACGGATTTTGCCACACCTGCTTTGAATTTCAGCGTACTTTGCAGCCCTTTCGGAAACAGTCCGTAGAATGTACCAAAGTTTACGTTTTTGGCGATAGTACGCTGTTCCTTGTATTCCTTGCGATGCTTGTCCTGTGCTTCTTCGTAGGTACAGCCGAAGATAACGGAAGTGGTCGCCGCATGGATATCACCGCCGTTTTTGTAGGTTTCCATCATGGTTCTGTCACGACAGTAAAACGCTCCCACACGCAGTTCAATCTGCGAGAAATCAAGCGACAGAATAAGATGATCTTCCGGTGCTTTGATAAAATTACGGACTCCGATGGGATCGTTGCTCTTGCGAGGACAATTCTGGATGTTTGGATTTCGGCAGTTCATACGCCCTGTCTCTGTCGAGAGTGCAAAGAAATCCGGATGAATCCTGCCCGTTGCGTAATTGATGTATTTCAGATATCCGTCAATGTATGTGGACTTGATTTTTCCCCATTTACGATATTCCTGCACCAATGCAAACAATGGAGAAAGTTCAGGACGATTTGCATCACACCATTCCTTTAGCATGATCATTGATGCATCATCTGCCGCCTCTTTATTTGATGCAGTAACTTTCATAACAGGCAGTTTCAAAGTCTGATAAAGATAATCCTTGAATGCCTTTGTACCGCAGTTTGAACCGATTTCAATATCACCGATGAGCATAGTTATCTCGTTTCTGATACGTTGCATTTGCTGTTCCGCTTCCTGCTGACGTGACTTCATCAAATCTGCATCAACCGGCACACCATTATGCTTCATAATGCCGAGATACACCGCTGTGGGAGATTCGATCTGCTCAACAATATACCTATGTTTCGGCAGAAATCGGTCAAACCAATTGTTGAAGATATGATATAGACGAAGTGCAAAATCAGAGTCTGCACAGCCGTAACGCACCGTTTCAGAATCCTGCGCATCCAGTTCATCAAAATGCCTGCCGTTTGTTACATCTGAAAATGTGGGCAAAGGTTCGTGACAAAGCTCTGCTGCAAGTCTTTTCAGACCGCTGTCGGCAAGTTTACGAAACTCATAATTGCTTTTCAAGGTCATCTGTGCCGCACAGATCGTATCGTAAACAGGCGGCTGAATCACGATGCCCTGATGACAGGACACCGAAGATTCAAAGGCGATATTGTGTGCGATTTTGATAATATTTTTATTCGTGAGAAACGATTTCAAAAAGCAATAAAATGACCTATTATCAATGTTTTCTCCGATTTTATGAGCAACAGGGATATAGATCCC
>JAIDNR010000436.1 GCA_029063695.1 Ruminococcus sp. | reverse complement strand
GTATGTATCACACTCACATCATGCAGTTCAGCAGGAACAAAATCCATTCCAGATACAAGCGTATCATCATCGAACGACAGTTCGGTAGCTGACAGCGTATCTGAAACAAGCAGTCTCGATGAAATGAAATCAGAACTTTTGCAGTTGACGAACTGTTATAAGCAGGAAAATTTTTCTCTACCCGACAATATGATATACATATCATCGGTATCAAAACTAAGTGACGGCAGTATAATAATGTACATGGATAATACTTTCAACAGCATTGTACCATATAAAACCGATTCTGATTTCAGTACATTTGAGCTGTTTGAGTATGAAAAGCCCGAAGAAATGCAGAATACTGATGTTGCATACGACAACCTGCATTTCAATCCAGACGGCACTTTCTGCTCGATTGTTACTCTCGAAAATCACGGCGGTATTGTCGCACCTGATAAATGGGACGAGAATTTCGACTATGAAAGCTATGACGATAACTGCATTACAACAAACTTAATCTGCACTTATTCAGCCGACGGAAAAATTTTAACCAAAACAGAATTTGAATATCCCGAAGAAACCTACAGTGATTACGGCTATGTTTTATCAGGACGGCCTGCTGCGGACGGCAATTCCATATTAATACCTTTTGAGGACGGTTCAATCCGCAGAATAAGTGCAGACGGAAAATTTACAACAGTATATGAACTTGAAAACCCCGACGATTATTTATACATTAATACTCCACACCTTTACCGTGACCGTGACGGAAAAATTATCGCCATGATGACCGAAACAAAGGAAACTTACGATTCAAACGGTAATCCGGGAAGTGAAACAAATATAAATTTCCGTGAATTTGATGGCAAAAAAATGGGTGATGTCATATATTCCTGTAAAGATTATGACATAACTTCCTCAATAGTTTTTGGCAGAGGCGACTACAGATTCTTTGTGCCGACTTACAACGGACTGGTCGGTATAAAAGATGACGGCACAACAGATATTGTTCTGGACTGGCTTGCATCAAGCATGGAATCAATGATGGTATATCCCTGCGGTGAAAGTGATTTTATCGGAAATAATTATAACAGTGATGAAAAAGTTGTAAAACTTATTCCCCGTGATATGAGTGAGTTTGCCAATGTTGAGATTATAACCGTTTCAAACTGTGATACAACAGTGATGAATAAATTCAACAATGCAAGTGACAAATACAGAGTACAGCTTGTTCAATATCCTTATGACGACAACAATCAGCAGTTGAATATGGATATAATTTCGGGAAATGCTCCTGATATAATTTGCGGGCTTGACTACAGCACTTATCTCAATTACCGCAATAAAGGTTTGTTTGCCGATTTATATGAATTCATGGACGACGAACTCAGTAAAGAAATGATTATGCCAAATGTTATAACAGCACTTGAAAGTCAGGGAAAATTATATTCTCTCTGCACAAGATTTGATATAAATACGCTTGTGGCAAAGACGAAAACCTGCAATAAAGAGAACTGGACTTTTGATGATATGCTGTCGCTTTATGATAACTCAACGGCAGAACATCTCTATGACGGCGAAACAAAGCTTGATATGTTCAGGCGAATGTTCTACACCATGAATGACCTGATAGACTATGAGAACGTCACCTGCAATTTCGACAGCCCCGAATTTATACAGCTCCTTGAATTTTGCAACAGATTCGTTGATACAGTTGACGCTCCTGAAAAATGGGACGATATGAACGCATGGTCGCAGTATATGACGGATAAATACCACTGGTTTGGCAACGACAAAACACTTGTTGAGCCATTGGATTTTATAAATCTTTCACAGTATAATCTTTTAAAATACACACAGGGCAACGGCGACGATTTGACAATTGTTGGTTATCCGTCGAATAACGGCAAGGGCGGACGCATTGAACCTGAATATCTCATGTCAATCACGGAAAAATGCGAGAACAAGCAGGGTGCATGGGAGTTCCTGAAATTCTATATTCTCAATCAGAATGAAATAGATATGGAAGAATATCAATATAACAGGTGTGAATTTATTCCCGTTATTACTGATTCATTAAATAAAGCAATGACTGCTGAAATAAATATGTACCATTCAGCAAGCGGTGTGGAATATCCTTCATACACTCAGGCAGACGTTGATATGCTTACGGATTATATCAAGTCATGTGATACAATCGGAACAGTGCTTGACAAGGATATCATCTATGTATGCGAGGAAGAAGCCGGTCTTTACTTTGCAGGCGAACAGACAGCAGAAAAGTCCGCTGAACTCATACAGAACAGAGTATCTGTTTTAATCAGCGAAAGAAGCTGAATAATTAAAAAATCTGCCGTATCTCATCTGAGGTACGGCAGATTTTTTATGATTTAAGATAATTTGATAATTTTTTCTTGCGTTTTGTTTCGTACATAATCTTGTCGGCTTCGGTAACGAATCTGAACAAATCCTCGCCCTTTTGAGGAACTGTAATAATATATCCCGTACTTGCACTGAGCATAAATTCATAACATGAAGTTCTGTTTTCCTCAGAAATATTGTCATCGATTTTCCGTGTAAGTTCCAAAGCTTCTTTTTCAGTGTAATCAGCGGCAAAGACAATAAATTCATCACCGCCGAAACGACAAAAAATTTCATTTTTGGTACAGGATTTGCAAAGCACGTCGGCAATTGAACGGATAGCCATATCACCTGTTTCGTGACCATAAGTATCATTTATGACTTTCAGTCCGTCAAGGTCAATAAACA
This sequence comes from Ruminococcus sp., assembly GCA_029063695.1. Taxonomy (GTDB): domain Bacteria; phylum Bacillota; class Clostridia; order Oscillospirales; family Ruminococcaceae; genus Ruminococcus. Next base: position 1,563 of record JAIDNR010000436.1, on the reverse strand, counting down.
TAAGCATGATATTTCTGTGCTGTTCCGCACATGAATTAAAAATATCACTTGTTGCCTTAACAAAGCCGTTGCGGTTGTATATTCCCGAAAACGTATCTATTGTATAGAGACTTTCAAGCTTGTTTACCGCATAATTCAACCCGATAAGCTTGCGTATATTTTCAAGCGAATTATTAATAGTTATGCACAACGACTGAAACATTACATTGTGAAGTGAAACTTTGCAGTTTCTGATTGCCATATATCCCAGACATCTTTCACCGAAATGAAGAGGAAGAAAATAGCAGAACTTTCCAGCAGACTTATCCTGAGAAATATCGGGAATAAGTTCTTTCTTGCTTATCGGTTCAACATCATAGAATTTTCCACGATAATAAGCAATTGGAACAAGCATTCTGTCAGTGTAATCGGTATAAACAATATCGTTTTCCTTTACAATACCATTGCTGTCAACCAGTTCGGACTGCCAGTTATCGCAAAGACAGAAATACAGTTCTTCGGGGTCAGAATCGGCAATGAAATTCTTTAGGCACTCAATATACTGCTCAAATGTACTGCACCCATGAAGTCTGCACGAAAGCTGATTGAATAAAGTCATGTACATATTATAGCTTTCAACACGGCTGTAATTGGCGATATTAAGTTCTTTATATCCATTATAGTCCTGTATCACGCTGTCATGGCAACCGCAGCTTTCGGTAAATCTTGTTGACATATTGAGAATAACACTCCTCTGCTGAGGAATGCACTTAAAATGATTATACAGCATTTTCGCCGCAAGCTGACCTGACAAAGCAAACGGTCTTTCAACGGAAGTGAGTTCAATTCTGAGATTGTGATTATTGAAAGTATTATCAAATCCAGATACGGCAATTTCAGACGGAACTTTGAAACCGTCCTCATAAAGACGGTTTATAGCTGCCGCCGCCATAACATCATTTGCACATATTATCGCTTGCGGCATATAAGGCGTATGTTTTCTGAAATATTCAACAGCGGCTTTTCCCGAAGGTGCACGGAAATCGCCATAATAAATTCTTTCTTTCTCAATGGAAATATTATTTTCTGCAAGAACTTCCAGAAAAGCATCAAGGCGGTCTATGCTTTCCGGATTGTTTTCAGGACCTGAAATATAGTTGAATTTTGTAAACCCATGAACTTTTATAAAATGCTCGGTAATTTCACGCATAGCGGTTTTGTTGTCGATTCCTATATGATATAATCCCTCTGCATCATTGTCAATGCAAACAGCAGGGATTCCTGCGGATTTTATTCTTGCAAGAATATCATGTACAACATACTGATAATCTATGGTATTTGTAAGCAGAACAGCACCGTCAAAATCATTGAAATCAGGCAGATTAAAAATATTCAGCTCCCCCGTATCATGACTTACATTATCCATAATGCCGCTGAAAGACGCAAAAACATAAAAATCAAGTGAACATTCGGAAGCAGCAGATTGTATGCCTCTTAGAATACTGCTCTGATATGTCTGGTCTATTCCTGCAACGATTATTGCAATTTTATATCTTTTCAAAAAGTTTTCACTCTCCTCATAGT
>JAIDNR010000435.1 GCA_029063695.1 Ruminococcus sp. | reverse complement strand
TGTCGTCGTCCGATGATTCCCATGACTGCGAGAATACTGTTACCTTATGCTTTACAGCCTCGATAATGTCTCCCATAACAGCACTCGCTGTCGGAAGTTTTCCTGCTCCACGTCCATAGAACATAGCTTTGTCAATACCATCACCATACACGAGAACGGCATTGAATACGTCACTTACTCCCGACATGATATTCTCATGTGATACAAGCATGGGCATTACAGCAGGAAGTATACGACCGTCGGAAAGTCGTCTTACAGAAGCAATAAGCTTTACGGAATGACCCAGAATATCAGCATTTGCAACGTCACAGAGCTGAATTTCGGAAATGCCTTTTGTATAAACACTTTCAGGATAAACGTGTTTGCCGAAAACAAGTGAAGATATGATGCATATTTTACGGCAGGCATCATGTCCTTCAATGTCAGCAGTCGGGTCTTTTTCAGCATAACCCAGTTTCTGAGCAAGTTTCAGGGCATCATCAAAAGCCATGTTGTCATTGTACATTTTTGTAAGAATAAAGTTTGTTGTTCCGTTCAGGATTCCTGCAACCTTATCAATGTCATTTGCAGCAAGACAGCGGTGCAGAGGACGTATAATCGGAATAGCTCCTCCGACACTTGCCTCAAAAAAGAAGTTGCAGTTATGTGCCTTGGCAGTTTCAAGAAGTATATCACCTTTTTTTGCAACGAGTTCTTTATTTGAAGTAGAAACACTTTTACCCTTTTCAAGACAGGCTTTTACAAAAGTGAATGCAGGTTCAACACCGCCCATACACTCTGCAATGGCAGTTACCTCATCATCATTGATAATATCATCAAAATTTTTTGTAAATTTATCGCTGTACGGCAGGTCAGGAAAATCACGCAAATCAAGAATAAATTTTATATCCATTTCACAACCTGCACGTTTTTCAATATTTTTCTTATTTTTGTAAAAAAGTTCTGCTACACCTGAGCCGACAACTCCGTGACCTAAAATTGCTATTTTAACCATAATTATAAACTCCTTTTTTATTATTCGGCAGATAGAATTTTCACTTCCAGAACGCCTTCGAGTTCAGAAATTGAATTGAGTGAGATGAGTTCGTCAGAAGATGATTCTGTGGTAAGGCGGAGAGAAATGTTAACCGCTGCCACACTGTCAATAGGAACACTCTGATTTACAGTCATTATATTTGCATGGAGACTGTGCAGAAATACCAGAACGCTTGAAAGCACACCAGGACTGTCATTCAGCAGAAGATATAGGTTAACAATTTTTCTGTTGAAAAGCTCCTCATAAGAAAAAACACTATCCTTATATTTATAATATGTACTTCGTGAAATACCCACACGCTTACAGGCAGAAGCAAAACTTTTTTCGCCTTTTCTTGCCATAAGCTTTTTCACTTCCAGAACACGGGTAAAAACATCAGGAAGAATTTTTGCGTCAATAACAATAAGCTGGTTTTTCTGTTCCATAATCAATCACCTGAATTTCCGAAAATCGTCCGTCGTAGAAATACAATTGTATATTCCGCTTAATACTATACCACTTTTTTCAAAATTTGTCAAGTACTTCAGATAAAATTTACAGGCATCTCATATGATTTCCTGATTATTGACAAAATCATCGAAAAGTGGTATTATTTATGTTATAAGACCTGCAAATAAAAGTCAAGAGGTAAAATGAAAGTTTCACAAAACTTTCACAGAAGAAAAAATGGACACGACAATAAGACCACAGAAGCAGTCCGAAAAAATGAAATGCAGTTGTATCCGACCGGCAACCTTGACAGAACATCATAAAAATGCTATACGTGTCATGCTGACGGTGAGGAACTCATGAATAGATGAAGTCAGTCACCGTCGGGGAAGACATTGTAGCATTTTTATGATAACCTGTCAAGGTCAAGCGGCTACGCCGTGCCTGGTTTTTGCCTCTGGTTCAGAATCTATGAATAGATGCTATGTGCTTTGAGCGTTCATTGCTTCTTTGACTTTGGCATAATAAATGCGCAGAAACTTGTGTGCAGCGGCGATCATGTAAACCTTGTACGGCTTTCCTTCGGAACGTTTCTTATCAAGAAATTGGTATACAGG
>JAIDNR010000434.1 GCA_029063695.1 Ruminococcus sp. | reverse complement strand
ATATCGATAAACGCAATGACGATATTTCGTCAGAAGAAGTAAAAAACAATACATGAAAGGGAAGATATTATGAAAGTTATTTTTTTGAAAGATGTAAAAGGTTCAGGCTCAAAGGGAGAAATCAAGAATGTTGCGGACGGCTATGCAAGAAATATGCTTTTCCCGAAAGGACTTGCCGTTGAAGCTACTCCTGCCAATATCAACAAGCTCGAAGGTCAGCAGTCATCTGCTCAGCACAAAATCGATACAGAGAAAAAACTCGCTCAGGAATCAGCTGATAAAGTCAATGACAAAAAAGTAGTCATCAAAGCCAAAGCAGGTTCTAATGACAGGCTTTTTGGTTCGGTTACGGCTGCAAACATTGCCGATGCACTCAATGAGCAGTTCGGAGTTAAAGTTGAAAAGAAAAAAATCGCTCTCAGCACTGATATAAAGAACTTCGGAACATATTCTGCAGTTATCAAGTTCTATGCAGGAATTTCCGCAAAAATCGATGTTGAGGTGATACAGGGTTAATGGAAGTAAAGAGCTTAAATAATCTGTCAGCTCAGGAACTCCCCTACAGTCTTGAGGCAGAACAGTCGGTTATCGGTGCAGTTCTTTCCGACCCGACTGTTATGCCAACAGTTATGGAAAAAATAAGACCCGACTATTTCTATAATGAGAATCTTCGCAGAATCTACAATATAATTTCAAGAATGTTTGCAAGCGGTTCGCCTATTGATGTAATAACAGTACTCAATGAATCGGAAAAACTGCACATCTTTGAAAATTCCGCTGAGGGACGGCGGTTTTTTATTGAAATCGCAAATATGCTCCCCTCAACAAAAAATATTGAATCATACTGCAATATTATTTCCGATAAATATTTTATCAGAAGTCTCGGATATGCGGCAAGAGCGATTCTTGATGAAATTCAGAGCGGTGAACAGAATGCACAGCTTCTTCTTGATTCAGCAGAGCAGAAAATATATGACATAAGACAAGGACGTAATATCAGCGGTCTTGTATCTCTTGCAGATGCCGTTCTTGAAGCTTATGACAGGCTCGGCAAAATTTCAGGTGAGGACAGGGAAAAATATATCGGTGCAAGAACAGGTTTCACTCAGCTTGATAATATAACTTCCGGACTGAACAAATCAGACCTGATAATAATTGCTGCCCGTCCAGGTATGGGAAAGACTTCATTTGCAATGAATATTGCAAAAAACGTCGCAAAATCAGGCGAAAAGGACGTTGTTATATTCAACCTCGAAATGTCAAAGGAACAGCTTGCAACACGTATGCTTTCAACAGAGGCAAGAGTTGAATCCGGAAGCCTGAGAAACGGCAGAATCCAGACTGACCAATGGACAAGACTTGCAACTGCGGCAGGTTATCTCAGTATTTTGCCGATGTTTATTGACGATACGGCAAGCATGACCGTCCAGCAGATGAAAGCAAAGCTGAGACGTGTAAAGAATCTCGGTCTTATTATTATTGACTATCTGCAATTAATGGGTTCAAGTTCAAATTCCGATAACCGTGTTACTGTAATTTCGGAAATAACACGTCAACTGAAAGTTATGGCAAAAGAACTGAATGTACCTGTGATTCTGCTTTCTCAGCTTTCCCGTGCGGTTGAAAGCCGTAATGATAAACGTCCCATGCTGTCGGATTTGCGTGAATCGGGTTCAATTGAGCAGGACGCTGATATAGTCCTGTTTCTTTATCGTGACGCATATTACAATAAAGAAAGTCAGCAGCAGAATATCTCTGAGTGCATCATAGCAAAAAACCGTCACGGTGAAACAGGTACTGTGAATCTGATATGGAATGGTCAGTACACGCTTTTCTCAAATCTTGAGCATGATACCCCTCCTGATGTATAATATGATTGATAGAATTTTTGATTTTTTGAATAAATATAATATGCTCGCCTGCGGAGATAATGTTGTATGCGGTCTTTCGGGCGGTGCGGATAGCGTTTTTCTGCTGCTTTCAATGTGCAGTCTCAGAAAACGTCTGAATATTACCGTTGAGGCTCTGCACGTAAATCACTGCCTCAGAGGTGCGGAAAGCGACCATGATGAGCAATTCTGCCGTGAACTGTGCGAAAGACTTGGTATACCTTTTACGGCTGTTTCATGCAATGTCAAAGA
>JAIDNR010000433.1 GCA_029063695.1 Ruminococcus sp. | reverse complement strand
GCAGTAATCTGAGTTTCGGTATTCAGTCCCCAGAGTTCCATCAACTGCGGAAGTACCTCATAAATAGAAAAAGTATTGAACTGCTCCAGCCAGTCATCAGGATTATCGGGAACTTTCTCAGGTTCTGCGTGACGTGCCATGATATAGGCTATATTCTCAAACATTTCAAGACTTTCAAGCTGTATGCCCGATTTTTCACTGTCATTTTCGTCAACAGTAGTTTTCAGGGACTGCAAATCTTTAAAAATATCACGCCCGAATTTCATACGGTAGAGGCGTGGAACTGTCGCACTCGCCTTGAACGGTACTTCAATGCCATTCACAAGAATATTTCTTCTGATACCCATGAAACTACCTCCTTATGCCGATTTTGCAGAACTTTTAGCAGTCTGCACAGATTCCGTAATACTTGGCATATAAACTGATTTATACCAGTTATCCATAACAGTTTGAGTTGTCGCCTCGCTTGTCCGTGACTTCACCAGACCATTTGCAAGTGCGGACGAAGAAAATTAAATGCTGTCAGTCTTGACTTCCTTGCTGTCCTCGGTCGTATTGCCCTCAGCACTCGGACGGCTTGCGGTACAACAGTAGAGAACGTGCTTGATTTTATGCTTATCACCCTCAAATTCAAACAAAAGTGCGAACTGTGCAACCTCGTCGGTAATTCTTTCAGTGATTACGCCGTTTGTATCAATTTTTTCACCAAGAATATCCGTTGCAAATTCTGTTGTAATAAGGGCAATTTCAAGTTCACCATCATAACCTGAATTGTTGTTGATGACGTAGTAAACCATATTATCGGCATAGAATTTTTCAGCTTCACCTGATGCGTCCAGCGAGAGCGATACCGCACCCGGCAGACGTTTCGGAGTATCATAAGTGGGTACGCCCGTTTCCTCGTCATAGCCTGTAATTTTTGCCCAGTGAACGTTACACAAGCCGAATTTTACCTTATTTTTCTCATTGTTAGCCATAATTTAAACCTCCATATCGTACCGCACTTCATAAAGCCGTTCTGACCTTACCCAAGTGCAGTTTTTTGTATAAAAAATTTTATGATTTCTTAAAATCTGCTCGATTTCGTGTTCAAGTGCGGGATTCCTTATCACCGTATACAGGCAGATTTCAAGCTGTTTTGTACTGAAATAAACCATATTGTCGGCACTGAAATTATTATCTTCAGGCACATTCCATAGAATAAATGGCGATTCAAGATTTTCGCCCTCCGCAAAGTGATGATACGAATACGGCAGACCGATTTCTGAAATCATCTCATCAATTTCGTCAAAAGTCATATTTTCGCCTTTTTCTCGTATAGTTTCCGCAATTGGTACATAAGTTCCTTTTCAGCATTTTCAGCAGCCGGTGTTATGTGTGGATAATCTTTTGCGGCATTCTTGATTCTCATGCCCTCGGGACTTACATAATCATGACCGTCTTCAAGAAGATGTGCAAGTCTGCCACGCCCTTTTGAATAAACTGTATAGGAAACTTTATGCCTGTTTTTAGACGTTTTTTGACTTGTCCAACTTTCCTCATACACACCTGTATCTTCCGGAGCTTCTTCTTTTATTGCATTTTTGACTGTATTAGCAGTTTTTTTGACAACTGTATCAACTTCTTCAGTCGTCAAATCCTCATAATCCTGCAAAATTTCCTTAAGTTCCTTTTCCATTTTATCAATAGATGTATGAGTTGCCATTTTCCTTAGCACCTGCCTCACGGATTTCGCACGAAACAATCATATAGGCATTGTCCTTGTAATCGGGCTGAACTGACTTGATATTGCATTGCAGACCATTGAAAGTAAGTCGGCGATTAGTTGAGTTCACAGCCTGCAAATGCTGGCACTGACGCACTCGGAATCTAATTGTGCGGACTTCTTTTGTAACTCCTGCATCTGTTGTTTCAACCGACGACTGCCCGATGACTTCTGCCCATAAAGTTAAAATTTCTTCCCATTTGCTTATGCGGTTTACGCCCCATATGCGTTTACTTAAAAGAAAAAAGACGGAATAAGGCAAATTTTCGTGAACGTTTAGATTGAGAAGTA
>JAIDNR010000432.1 GCA_029063695.1 Ruminococcus sp. | reverse complement strand
TTGGTGCGAGTAATGGGACTTGAACCCATACGTCCTTCGACACACGCCCCTCAAACGTGCCTGTCTGCCTATTCCAGCACACTCGCAAAGTACATATATTATTATACAACACAAAAAAGAAAAAGTCAATAGTTTTCAGAAAATTTTATCTTTTAACAAAAAGTAATTATATATAATATTATTTTTTTAATACAGGTGTCGAAAAATATTGACCGAATGAGAAAAACGTTATATAATATTTTACATAAACTTTTTCTGATGAACCAAAGGAGTTTTCGGAAAATTATTTCCGGTTTTTCGGAAAAGGTTTTAATACATCTTTCTTAATCAAGGAGTCTTTGTGACATGAAAAATTTAACTAAAGTCCTGATTTGTGATGATACAATATCAGGCGTAAGAATGGCAGCAGAAATTAATAAATTCGGGTTGTCTGCCTTTACTCGCAGAAACAACAAAGAGGATATTATCCGCTCAATTATAAAGGATAAACCCGATGTTGTTGTTTCCGACCTTAACCTTTGCGGAAGCGATGCCGTTTCTGTTATGCGTACAACTCAGACCATGCTTTCAATAAGTCCTGCATTCGTTGTTTTTTCGGATATGTACAACAGTTTCATTGAAAACCATGTACTTGAAGCAGGTGTATCGTGCTTTCTTCTGAGTCCGTTTGATTATGAAGAACTTTATACAGCTATATTATCAGCAGTGTATAAAAAGAAAAATGAAAAATACGATGCAGAGATAATCGTAACAGATGTGATACAGAAAATTGGTATTCCGGCAAATGTCAAGGGTTACAGATATATACGCACAGCAGTACTTGAGTGCATCGAGGACAATAATTATCTGAACAGCGTTACAAAATATCTCTATCCGACAGTTGCAGAAAAACATGAAACTACTGCACCGAGAGTTGAAAGAGCTATCAGACACGCCATATACACTGCATGGCAGAAAGGGAATCCGGACGCAATGAATACGATTTTCGGATACACCGTCAGCAATTTCAATCAGCCTACAAATTCGGAATTTATTTCCCTGATTACAGATAAAGTAAGGCTTCTTATAAAATCAAGAAGTCCATTTTCATGTTTGGCATAATTTACATAAACATACCGGCTATATAAGACGCAAGTGAGGCAGATAATGCTACAACAATAAGAGGAAGGTCGAAGAATGCAAGGACAATTGCAGCGAGAGTTCCTGCTGTTGCGGCAGCAATATTTCCTGTACTGTAAAAAATTGCCGGAATTGTCATAGCACTCAAAACAGCATATGGTATATATCTGAGAAAACTTTTAACAAACTGTGACTTTATTTTTTTCTTGAAAAAGGTGAACGGAATCATACGTATAATGTATGTTACACCTGCCATTACAAGAATATATAAGGCTGTACTCATTCCTGCTCCTCCTCATCGTGAATCGGAAAAAGGAATGCACCGAGTGCCGCCGCCGCTACAGCACAGATTATTACAGCAAATCCGGACGAAACAGCAGTTATAAGATACCTGAAAATAATACTCATAACAGCTGCTGCAATTACAACACAAAGCACGCTCTTCTGTTTCCGCGAAGGCGGTATTATTATGGCAAGGAACATTCCGTACAGGAGTATTCCCATTGCCGATGATACAGACTCCGGCAGAAGCTGACCTGCGAACGCACCCAAAAACGTACCAAGAACCCAGCCAATAGCGGAAATCAGAATCATTCCGTACATATATGCCGGAGAAAGCATTCCCGGCTGAGCAGAACATAAAGCAAATATTTCGTCTGTTATACCATATGAAGCCATAAGCCTGTGACCAATTGTAAATTTTTTATCCAGTTTTTGCGAAAGTGAAAGTGCCATAAGTGAGTATCTTATATTTATAGTCAACTGAACAAGAATCATTTCAAGAATCGTTCCGCCTGATGCAATAATATCAATTCCTGCGGCTTGTCCTGCTGATGTAAGATTTGTAGCTGATACAGCAGATGCTTCAAATACAGATAATCCTGAGCGTACAGCACTTATTCCAAAACCGAATGAAACGGACAGATAACCGAGTGCAATCGGTACTCCATGTGACATTCCACGAAAAAAATTGGATTTCAAGTAAAAACTTCCTTTCTGTTTTCTATATACGTATATTTTCCCCTTGCTTTTTTGCAAGGGGATTTTTTTGCTATTTTTTCATTTTAACATTGGCAAGCGGATTTTCCTCTATTGCACGTCTTACACTTTCATCATTAAGATGAGTATATATTTCCGTTGTGGCAATATTGGAATGTCCGAGCAGTTCTTTAAGAGTAAGTACATCAGCATCGCCGTACTGATACATGAGCGTTGCGGCTGTATGGCGGAGTTTGTGTGTGGTAAGTCCTTTATCTCCGAGACCTGCTTTTTTCAGTGTTTCTATAACAATCTGCTGAACACGTCTTTTGGATATTCTTTTATTCTGATTACTGATAAATAATGCAGGTTCATCAACAGCTTTTTTATTTGACGTGCGTATTTCAAGATGATTCCTCAATGCATCGATGCAGGCAGGATTTAGATAAACCATACGTTCTTTATTGCCCTTTCCGAGAATACGCATTCTGTTTTCATGGAAATCAATATCGGAAATATTTATGCCAACAAGTTCACTGAGACGCATTCCGCAGTTAAGAAAAAGAGTGATTATACAGAAATTTCTGACTGATTCACTGTCTCCCGATGCTTCCAGAAGTCTCAGACTTTCATTAAGAGACAGAAATTTCGGCAGTGCCTGTTTAGGTGACGGAATTTCAATATCTCTTGTCGGGTCATCATGAACAAGATGTGTCACTTTTGTAAGATACTTAAAAAAGCTCCTTAATGCTGATACTTTTCTGTATCGTGCTTTATCGGAATTGCTCCTCTCATCAGCCGCATAGAAAATAAAGTTATATATATCACTCAGCGTTACTTTCTGTAAATCTTCTGCTGTCATTTTGGAAATATCAGTCTCATAGAGATTATTACAAAAATATTTAAGAAAAAGTCTTATATCAAGATAATATTCCTGCACAGTTCTTTCCGAAAGCATTTTTACAACTCTTATGTGTGCAAGATATTCATTAAGAAATTCGGGATTGCTGCTGTTATTGTAATTATTCATTTTTTCTCCTTATCAAATAGAAATCCATAGGTAAGTCAAAGCTCTTGTATAAATCTGAGACGGACGTGTTCTGCTTGCAATAAGCATTTCCGCAAAATCAACAGCATCTTCAATATCACGTGAAAAATCTGCAATTGATTCATACTCCCCTTTTCTCACGTCCTCAGCCTCAACACCGTATGTAGTTACTTCCTCACCATTCATAAAAATCTTACCCGCCGTTACACGATAAGAAACTTTATTATCACCAAAAACCTCCATATATACTGTGCGGTCACGGACGTCATTCTTTATTTTTCTTATAATTCCATACATCTTCAATGCTCCTTTCATGTATTTGCGATATAATTATATCACAT
>JAIDNR010000431.1 GCA_029063695.1 Ruminococcus sp. | reverse complement strand
AGTCTGAACTGAATGAATCTGAGTTTTACGGTAAAAATCACTCCTGTTGCAAGGAGCAGGAAAACAAGTCCGTTTCCCCATACAAAATTATTCGCTTTTTCGAGAAATTCCGACATAAAAAAATTCCCCCCGTAAATTTACAAAAAAAGGTATACTTTACAGAATATTTGAGTTATAATATAAATATGCAATAATTTGTCTGGGGAGTTACAAAACAGAGCCAAAAAACATGGACAATTGTAGACAAACAAGTACAAATGTATAGATTATCTTACAGGCAGGTGAAAAAATGCTGAAGGCATATAAAACGGAAATTTTTCCGACTTTTGAGCAGAAACAGATTATTCACAGAACAATCGGTGTATGTAGATTTGTCTATAATTTTTATTTGTCACACAATAAAGAAATCTATGAAAAAGAAGAAAGATTTGTTTCAGGATATGATTTCTCAAAATGGCTGAACAATGAGTATCTTGTGCAGAATCCTGAATTTTCATGGATTAAGGAAGTCAGCAGTAAATCAGTCAAGCAAAGTATTATGAATGCACAAAGAGCCTTTAAAAATTTTTTCAATCACAAAGCAGGATTCCCGAACTGGAAGAAAAAATCAAATTCAGATGTGAAAATGTATTTTGTGAGAACAGATGCAAAAACAATTATTGCCTGTGAACGACACAGAATAAAAATACCGACTTTGAATTGGATAAGGCTGAAAGAAAAGGGCTATATTCCGACAAATCCAGAAACACATATTATAAAAAGCGGTTCTATTTCCATGAAAGCAGGAAGATATTATATTTCTGTCCTGATAGAAGAAACAGAAATAGAAAAGCCTGTTCTTAAGGATTTCGGAATCGGCATTGACTTAGGTATAAAAGATTTTGCAGTCTGTTCAGACGGCAGAACTTTTAAAAATATCAATAAGACTGTTCATATCAGGAAACTTGAAAAAAGCTTGAAACGACAGCAGAGAAAACTTTCGAGAAAATACGAAAGTCTGAAAAAATCAACAAATAATCTGAAAGGAGCAGCTACCCGACAGAATATCCGGAAACAAAAGCTGAAAGTACAGAGACTTCATCACAGGCTTGAATGTATCAGAACTGATTATATCAACAAAGTGATTTCCGAACTGGTGAAAACCAAACCTGAGTGGATAACACTTGAAAATCTGAACATCAAAGGAATGATGAAGAACAGACATCTTTCAAAGGCGATTGCACAGCAGAAATTCTTTAAGTTCAGAACTAAGATAACTGCAAAATGCAAGGAATATGGCATTGAATTAAGATTCGCTGACAGATTTTATCCGTCAAGCAGAACTTGTCATCATTGTGGATATATCAAGTTCGATTTGAAGTTATCAGACAGAATCTATACTTGTTCTGAATGTGGATATACAGCTGACAGGGACTTCAATGCGAGTCTGAACTTGAGAGATTGTCTGACTTATCAGACTGCATAAAAAAGCAATGATGAGTATGTACCGTAGGCTATACGGGAATTTACGCCTGTGGACTGTACATGAACTTGTGAGTAGATTGTGACTTGTTATAATCCAAAGCATACAGGTTGAATCAGGAATTTTCTCAATATGGGTATGTTTGTCCATATTTTGAGTAGCAGTGGAGTATGAATAATTTTAAACCCGAAAGGAATGCACTCACAACGCTGAGAATATTTATTCTGCTTATATCCGTTGTTTTAGTCGGAGTTGTGAGAATATACATTCCGATTGACATTATAGTCATTATGTTTGCTGTTTTCGTCATACTAATTGACATATTTATGATTTTAGTCTATTTACCGATGTATTTTTCATCATTGAGCTATGAAATGACAGACGAAAAAATAATAAGGCACAGCGGAGTATTTATGAAAGTTCACCAGTCTGTACGCTATTCGACGGTGCAGTACAGTACAGTTGTGAGTACGCCTTTTTCGGACAAGACTGGTATGAACTTTGTTATATTGTTTGTCTACGGCGGAAGTCTCAGACTGCTTTTTCTGAATAAGGACGACGCAATGGAAATTCTTCGGAGGTGTGGCGATGTATCATGAACACCCATTGAGAATAATGCGTTATTCCATGAAGAATATATGGCTTCTGATTTTTCCGCTTCTCAGAGGTACAACAGTCCTGAAATTTGACCCCGACGGACTTTATGCATGGATAAGCGGTGCATGGAAAGATGTTGCAATTCTGGGACTTATCCTGCTTTTCGGCTTTGTGAAGTGGTATTTTTCAAGAATCAGCATAACGGAATCCGCTGTTGTTCACACAAACGGACTTTTTTTCAGGATAATAAAGTCGATACCTGTTGAAAATATAAGTGCGGTGACTTCCGAACGTCTGTTTTTTCTTGTGCCTCTTAAAGCGATGACATTCAAGTGCGATACAAGAGCAGGAGTTTTTAAATCAACTGATATGAAACTGCTTGTGACCGCAAAAGTCGGACGGGAACTTATGTCACATATCCCAAAACCCGCAGTTCAGGGCATAAAGGACGATTTTCCCGAACCGACTGTATTATCGGTTCTGTTGTTTTCGGCGTTCTTTTCAAGCGGATTTTCGGGTACTGTATATATTGCGACGTTCTTTTACAAGGGCGGAGATATTGCACATGATATAGTTACGATATGGCTTGCGAGAATAACTGAAACAACCGAAAAAATAAGTGAAAAATTTATTATGGGCATACCACGCACTGGTATTCTGATAGGAACGTTTTTTATTGCATCATGGCTTCTGTCGTTTATTATAAATATTTTAAGATATTCAAGATTCAGGGTATCGGCGAACCAAAAATATATCAACGTCTCCTGTGGAATCACAAACCGCAAGGAATACAGAATCAGGACTTCTCATATCAATTACACTGATTTACGGCAGAATCTTATCATGAAGATATGCGGTGCGGTATCTGTAAATATAAGCTGTGCCTGTCTCTTCTACACAGCTGCCGCTGCCGCCGACTTAATAGGTGTCGATCG
>JAIDNR010000430.1 GCA_029063695.1 Ruminococcus sp. | reverse complement strand
TTATGTGCCGTTCCCGAAGAAGATGTTGTGTTTATTTCAACATCGTCAGGCTCGACAGGAGTACCTACAATGAGTCCGTTTACTAAAAAGGACTTTGACGAATTTCAGGATACGGAAAGCCGCTGGTTCTGGCAGATCGGCATGAGACCAAATGACCGCTATGTTCATGCTCTGAATTTCTCACTGTATGTCGGCGGTCCTGACGTTATAGGAGCACAGAACCTTGGTGCATTGTGTATATGGGGCGGTACTCTCCCAAGTGAAAGACTGCTGTTTATTCTGAAAACCTACCAGCCGACAATCATCTGGACAAGCCCGTCCTATGCATGGCAGTTAGGCGAAAAGGCGAAAAAAGCAGGCATCGACCCGAAAAAAGATTTGTCTATCAAGAAAATTATCGTTGCAGGAGAGCTTGGCGGTTCTATCGACGCAACACGAAAGGCAATTGAAGATTTATGGGGTGCTGAGGTTTACGACTTTTACGGACTTTCCGATATTTTTGGTGCTTGTGCCGCACAATGTGAGTATCATGACGGTCTGCACATTGCGGAAAATCATATTCTTGTGGAAACGGTTGACATTCATACAGGTGAGATCCTGCCGCCCGGTGAAGTAGGCGAGCTGGTGTTCACAACACTCCGTAAACACGCAAGACCTCTCATTCGTTTCAAGACAGGCGACATCGGCTACATAGACAACACACCCTGCAAATGCGGACGCACTCACGGCAGAATTCACATCAACGGCAGAAAGGACGATATGTTTATAGTTTCGGCTGTTAATGTGTTCCCAAGCGATATTGAGGCGGTTATCAGAGAACTTGACGGCGTGACAGGCGAATATCTTATTCGTGTATTTGAAAAGGATTTCACTTGCAAATACTCCGTTGAGATTGAGAAAAATTCCGATAATCCTGCATCTGATGATTTTGTTGCAGAGACGGTTTCAGCGGCATTAAAGGCAAGGATCGGCGTAAAGCCTTACAAAGTCGTTGTACATCCCGACGGCGGTCTTGATACACGTTCGGAGCATAAATCCAAGCGAATCATTGATGAAAGAAAACTGGACTATACAATTTAATTAGATAAAATAGCGTCTGCTTGATACTTTCAGGCGGACGCTTTTGAGGTGATGTGATGAATACATTCAGTAACTATTTTTTTGAGGGCGGATTTGGCTTGGAACGTGAAACGCTCCGAATTGATAAAAACGGCAGACTTGCCCAAACTCCACACCCTTTCGATGATCCACATTTGCAGCGTGACTTCTGTGAAAATCAGCTTGAAATTATTACAGGCGTAAATGATTCTGTTAAAAATGCCATCGAAGAGCTTGCAGAATGGGATTTGACTGCAAGAAAAAAACTTGCTGAAAGCAGTGAGAAGCTTCATGTCTATTCAAATTCTCCGTATTTTTCAGACGCATCGGAAATCCCTGTTGCCTATTCCGGTATGGAAATGTCAAAATTCAATTATCGCAAACAGCTTGAGCAGAAGTACGGCAAACCCATGATGCTTTATTCGGGAATACATTTTAATTTTTCACTTTCAGAAAAGTATCTCCGTGAAATCAAGGATATTAGGCAGGAGTTCGGGAAATTCAAGGACAGCATTTATTTCAGACTCATGAAGCAGATTTTTCGGCATAGCTGGCTGATCGTTCTGCTGACCGCTGCAAGTCCGATATATGACCGTTCATTTGTTGAAGCAGGCAGTTCGGGTAAGGTGTTCAGCGGTTACGGCTCAATGAGAAATTCCGAGTTCGGCTACTGGAATCAATTCATACCAACTCTTGACTACAGCGATATTGAATCATTCACCGACAGCATACAAGGCTATATTGACGACGGGTTTCTCCTGTCACCTGCGGAGCTGTATTTGCCTGTTCGTTTGAAACCAAAGGGTACATACAGTCTTGATGCACTGAAAAATGGTATCGACCACATTGAGCTGCGAATGTTTGACTTAAATCCATTGAGTGATGTGGGAATTTTCAGGGAAGATGCCGAATTTGCACATCTTCTTATGCTGTATCTGCTGCATCTGCCAGACTTCGATTTTACTGCAAAGTTACAGGAAAAAGCTGTTTATTATCATAAGGAAGCCGCAAAATATATGCCGGCTCAGCATTGTGTTGATAAGGCAAAGGCGATAATTACCGAAATGAAACAGTTTTTTGAGGGATATGTCTATGCTGAAAAAGTGCTTGAATATCAGAAAAGAAAACTTACAGAAAATCAAAGGTATTGCGTTAAAATTTATGAGAGGAGCGGAGAGCAATGTGCGAATTATTCGGTGCAAGTCTGAAAGAAAATGAAGATATAAGCGGCTATTTATCAGAGTTTTTCAGTCACGGTGTACAGCACCCTCACGGCTGGGGAATATATCGTGAACATCACGGAGATTTTGAGATTGTAAAAGAGGCTATCAGTTCGATAAAAAGTGTGCTTGCAAAGGAGATCGCCCGAACAACTGAGCCACAAAAGCATTTTATGGCACATATACGACTTGCTACAGCAGGTGCGGTCAAAACGGAAAACTGCCACCCGTTCAGTGGCTTTGATACGTCATGTCGTCGCTGGACGTTGATTCATAATGGCACGATTTATGCGGTAAACAGGACTTTTCCGTATCGGTCGGCACAGCATGGAAATACGGATTCCGAGCGTGTATTTCTGTATTTGCTTGACAAGCTGAACAAGGTACGTCCAAGTAATGAGAGTGAACGTTTTGCAGTTGCAGATGAAGTTGTTCAGGAACTTTCGGAGCATAACAAGCTGAATCTGCTCATCTCGGACGGTGAGATTCTGTACGTCCACAAAAATATGGAGGGAACACTGTTTTACCTAAAAACCGATAACGGCTATTATTTCAGTACCAAGCCTCTTGGAAACGGTGTATGGACGGAGTTTCCGACAGCACAGCTGATTGCCTTTCAGAACGGTGAAAAGCTGTTTTCAGGTACAAACCACGGAAAAATATTTACTTCTGTGATGCAC
>JAIDNR010000043.1 GCA_029063695.1 Ruminococcus sp. | reverse complement strand
ACTTCTGCCACTGAAAATACCACAACAGAAAATACCGTCAACGAAAATGTTACGTCAAGGACGACGGAGAATAAACACGAAACCGTTAGTGCAACAGTATCAACGGAAAAATCATCGGACGATAAGGAGTTTGTCGTTACGGAAAAAATTGAGAAGAAAACAGAAACTACTACAACCGAAAATGACAATATTCCGCCAAATACAACCACATCGACAACCGTTGATACTACGCAGAAGTCCGAAGAAACTACCGTTACCGAAACAAAACAGGACGTTATTGAACTTCCCTTTGTACCTGTGGGGTGAATGATGAAAGACACATATAAAATCGGCGGAAAAGTTATTGAAATTGAATCAATCTATGAGGAAGTACATAGACTTTGCAAGGATTATAAGCATTGTGGAGATATTGATTTTTCGGTGAAAACTTCACAGTCCGATATTGATTTTGAGCGTGAAAAATCAATATCTGAGGACAGAAAAGAAGGCATACCTGTAAGAACTTTCCACGATAGCTACCTTGAAACTCTTGCCGTATACCGTAAAATTGCAGAACATATGATTGAATTTAATACAATTTTATTTCATGGTTCAGCAGTGGCAGTAGACGGAGCAGGATATTTATTTACTGCGAAAAGCGGTACGGGAAAATCCACGCATACACGGCTATGGAGAGAATATTTCGGAGAACGTGCGGTTATGGTCAATGATGACAAGCCGTTTCTGCAAATCACGGAAAACGGAGTTACAGTTTATGGTACTCCGTGGGACGGCAAGCATCGTCTGAGCAGTAATATTTCCGTACCGCTGAAAGCAATATGTATTCTCGGACGAGCAGAAAAAAATCATATTGAAAAAATAACAAAATCAGCGGCTTACTCCATGCTTTTACAGCAGACATATAAATCACAGAATACTGAAAAAGTAAGAAAAACACTTGGAATCCTCAGCAGTATTGCTGACAATATAAATTTGTATCGTTCAGGCTTTAATATGGAAATTGAAACGGCAGAAATCGCATATAATATGATGAAAGGATAATGATTATGAAACTGAAAAACGGAATAATAACAGACAGTTCAAGCGGAGAATTTATTGCCGTTGCTACTGGAGAGGCAAGCAGAATTTTCAATGGAATGATTAAAAACAATGTTACAGCAAATTTCCTGTTTGAAAAGCTTATGTCTGATACAACCGAAGAAAAGCTTGTTTGTGATTTGCTTGCAAAATATGATGTTTCGGAAGAAACTGCAAAAAAAGATGTGCATAATTTTCTTGAAAAAATACGAAAAACAGGTCTGCTTGATGAGTAAAATTACTATTGAAGAAGAAATCAGCAGAACAGGAAAACTGTTTCAGACTACTGTTGGCGACAGCATGGAACCTATGCTGAAAAACCGTGAAAATATTGTCGTATTGGAAAAAGCAGAAAACATTCTGAAAAAACATGATTTACCGCTGTATAAACGTCCGAACGGGCAGTATGTACTGCACCGCATTATAAAGGTGCGGAAGAATGATTATATTGTCTGCGGAGATAATCGATGGAAAACAGAAATAATTCCTCATGAATGGGTGATCGCACGTACAAGTGGATATTATAAGAACGGAAATTATATTCCGGTTAATGACAAAGACTATTGCAAGTATCTGAAAACTCTCGGCATACGGCGGAAAAAGCTTTGGATAAAATCAATAATAAAGAGGTTGTTCAATGAAAAATAAAAGTGCGCTGAAATGGCTTATATCTGCTTTGAAAAAGGAAACGCACAGTATTATTTTGCTTATGGTGCTTAATTCGATGATTTCCGCAAGTGCTGTTATGTTCGCTCTCGATATGAGAAAGGTTATTGACAGTGCTGTATCTCATAATCAACCGAATTTCAAATTGTATACGATTATTCTTGGAACGATAATTGTTTTTCAGATTATTATACGGGCTATATGCCGGAGAACAGACGAAAAATCAAAATCCTCCATTGAAAATATACTGAAAAAACGTACTTATGAAACGATTCTTACAAGAGATTTTTCAGCTCTTTCAGCTTATCATACAGGTGAACTTCAAAACAGAATGACGAGTGATACTGTAATTATTGCAGATGGAATTACCGCTGTTCTGCCGAATATGACGGCAATGCTTGTAAAAATCGCAGGAGCTGCAATTGTGCTTTTTATGCTTGATATACGCTTTGCACTGATATTTCTTATAGGCGGATTTGTTCTGATTTGTGTAACGTATTCTTTCAGGAAAATAATGAAAAAACTTCATAAGCAGGTACAGTCCGCCGACGGTGAAGTACGTTCATACTTACAGGAAACCGTGGAAAATCTTCTTGTTATTCGTTGTTTCGGCGGCGAAAAGAAATCTGCTGAAATTGCAGTGAATAAAATGAAATCTCACCAGAATATACGTCTGAAACGGAATATGTTTTCAAATTTATGCAATATCGGTTTTGGAATCGTTATGAACGGCGGCTATTTTTTCGGACTTATATGGTGCGGTACGGGAATACTTTACGGAAGTATTTCTTACGGAACGCTAATGGCAGTTTTACAGCTTGTAAATCAGATACAACAGCCTTTTGCAAGCATTACAGGCTATATTCCCAAATATTATTCAATGCTTGCATCAGCGGAAAGGCTCATGGAGCTTGAAAATCTGAAAAAAGATAATACCGATGAAAAAATCAGTAAGGAAAACCGTGATAGGCTTTATGAAAATATGAGAGAGATCAGGTTTGAGGGAGTTTCATTTCACTATCCGGACGGTACTGAGGTTCTGAATAATTTTAATCACAGTATAGATAAAGGCAGCTATACCGCAATTATGGGACGATCAGGAATCGGAAAAAGCACCCTGTTAAAACTTCTTATTTCCATATATGATATTGACGAGGGCAAAATAAATTTTATTGCCAATGATAATAAAAAAATTGCCGTAACAGGTGCTGAACGTTCAATGTTTGCATATGTTCCGCAGGGGAATTTTTTAATGTCGGGAACGATTGCCGAAGCGGTAAGCTTTATGAGTGATATGCCGTTGGATATGGAAAAAGTGAAGAAAAGCTGTGCAATTGCCTGTGCCGATGAATTTATAGAACAGCTTGATAATGACTATAATACGACTATTGGTGAAAATGGTGCAGGACTTTCAGAAGGACAAATACAGAGAATTGCTGTGGCAAGAGCGATTTATTCAGATGCACCTGTTTTGCTTCTGGATGAATCCACATCAGCTCTTGATGAAATGACAGAACAAAGGCTGTTAGAAAATCTCAGGAAGATGACAAATAAGACAGTAATTATTATTACTCACAGAAAAGCCGCATTAAAAATATGCGATAAAATTATTGATTTTAATTACACGGAGGAATTATGACAACAGATAAATATGTCATTCACTTGGTAAAATGTGCTTTAAAGAATGAACAGCCAAAAGAAAAGCCAGAAAATCTGTCATGGGATAAAATTTTTTCTTTGGCAAACAAACATATGATAGCAAATATGATTTGGTACAGTGTCAATAAATTAACAGTACCCGATTCAGAACTCTGGAAAAAATGGACTGAACTGAAAAATATGGCGATTGTCAAGGATATTACACAGAGAAATGAATACAAAAAAATTATTGCTGCTTTTGATAATGAACAAATACGCTGTATGCCTGTTAAAGGGATTTTTCTGAAAAAATTGTACCCTAAATCTGATTTCAGAACAATGTCTGATATTGATATT
>JAIDNR010000429.1 GCA_029063695.1 Ruminococcus sp. | reverse complement strand
CGGAAAAAGTAATTTTTTCGGGCGTTTTTTATAGGGTGCGGACGGTACACGTGGTGGCGTGTGTATCTCATCTGCGTCCCCGAAATTTTTTCAAGGAGGCGAAAAAAATGGCAGTCAACGAAAAAATCAGATTCAAGATTAAGGGCTATGACCATGCTACTGTTGATATTGCAGCAGCTAAGATTGTTGAAGCAGCTAAGAGAAGCGGAGCAAGAGTTTCAGGACCTATTCCGCTCCCTACAAATAAGGAAATTGTTACTATTCTCCGTGCTACTCATAAATACAAGGATAGCCGTGAGCAGTTTGAAATGAGAACTCATAAGAGACTCATCGATGTTCTTCGTCCTACAGAAAAGACAACTGCTGCTCTTGATAAGCTTGAAATTCCCGCAGGCGTAGACGTTGTTATGGAGATTAAGTAATTAATCTGCATTATGCCTGTAAAACCGTTCGGGAAACGGAATGACGGTAAACCGTCGGTCATGTTGATGCGAAAACGCATTAACCAATAACCTATTAGGAGGAAATCAAAATGCAGAAAGGCATTATCGGAAAGAAAATCGGTATGACACAGATTTTCGACGAGACAGGAAAAGTTATTCCTGTAACAGTAATCGAAGCCGGCCCATGCGTTGTAGTTCAGAAAAAAACCGTTGAGAATGACGGCTATGCTGCACTCCAGCTCGGTTACGGCGATGTAAAGGTTCAGAGAGTAAACAAGCCTATGAAAGGTCACTTCGCAAAAGCAGATGTTGCCTGCAAGAAAACTCTCAAGGAATTCAGACTTGACGACTGTGATTCACTCAATGTCGGTGACATCGTAAAGGCTGATACTTTTGCAGTAGGCGATGCAATTGATGTTGTCGGCATCAGCAAAGGTAAAGGATTCCAGGGTGCTATCAAGCGTCACAATCAGCACAGACTTAAGGAAACTCACGGTACAGGTCCTGTTCACAGACAGGCAGGTTCAATGGGTGCTTGTTCCTCACCTTCAAGAATTTACAAAGGCAAGGGCATGGCAGGTCATATGGGTGCTGAGCAGGTTACAGTACAGAACCTCGAAATCGTAAAAATCGATACAGAAAACAATCTCATCGCTATCAAGGGTGCAGTTCCTGGTCCTAAGGGCGGAATCGTTTATATCGTTGACAGCGTTAAGGCTTAAGGAAGGAGGAAACGTAAATGTCTACAATTTCAGTATTTGATATGGCTGGCAATCAGGTTTCCGAAACAGAGCTTAACGATTCAGTTTTCGGAATTACTCCCAATGAAGGCGTTATGCACGCTATGGTAGTAAATTACCTTGCTAATCAGAGACAGGGTACACAGTCAACTCTTACAAGAACAGAAGTAAGAGGCGGCGGAAGAAAGCCATGGAGACAGAAAGGAACAGGTCATGCAAGGCAGGGCTCAACCCGTGCTCCACAGTGGGTTCACGGCGGCGTGGCACTCGGTCCGAAGCCGAGAGACTACAGAATGGCTATAAACAAGAAAGTAAGAAGACTTGCAATGAAGTCTGCTCTTTCAACAAAAGTTCTCGACAACAACATGATTGTTCTTGATTCTCTTTCACTTGATAATTACAAGACAAAGACAGTTGTTGAAATGCTTAAAGCACTCGGCGTAGAGGGTAAGGCTCTTATCGTTACTGCTGAGGCTGACGCAAAGGTAATCAAGAGTGCTGCTAATATTCCCGGTGTAAAAACTGCGGCTGTAAACACTCTTAATGTATATGACATTCTCAACTATGACAAGTTTATTGTTGTAAAGAATGCTGTCGGAAAAATTGAGGAGGTATATGCATAATGAAAACTGCTCAGGATATTATTATCAAGCCTGTTATCACTGAAAAGTCTATGGACGGTCTTCAGGAAGGCAAATATACTTTCAAGGTTGCTAAAGATGCTACAAAGCCTGAAATCAAAAAGGCTGTGGAAAAACTCTTTAACGTTGAAGTTGACAAGGTTACAACAATGAATGTTAAGGGGAAGATGAAGCGTGTTGGCAGATTCGAGGGCAGAACCGCTTCATGGAAAAAAGCAATCGTTACTCTTACACCCGATTCAAAGACAATTGAATTCTTCGAGGGTATGTATTAATTCCGTATAATACGGACAGTATGGGAGTAATGCTCCCGCAAACAACGCATTATAACAAGGAGTGAAATAAATGGCTATTAAATCCTACAAGCCTACGACGCCTTCAAGACGTCAGATGACTGTAACTGATTATTCAGTTCTGTCAAAGGTTGAGCCGGAGAAAAGCCTTCTCGAACCCATGAAGAAAAAGTCGGGAAGAAACAGCTACGGCAGAATAACAGTTCGCCACAGAGGCGGCGGAAACAGAAGAAAATACCGTGTAATTGATTTCAAGCGTAATAAGGACAACATGATTGCAACAGTCCTTACACTTGAATATGACCCGAACAGAAGTGCATTCATTGCTCTCGTTCAGTATGAGGACGGCGAGAAGAGATACATTCTTGCTCCTAACGGTCTTAAAGTCGGCGATAAAATCGAATCCGGCTCGGAAGCAGACATCAAGCCCGGCAATGCTCTTAAACTTGCTGACATTCCTGTTGGTACATTTATCCACGCTATCGAGCTTTACCCTGGAAAAGGTGCACAGCTCGTAAGAAGTGCAGGAAATCAGGCTCAGCTTATGGGTAAGGAAGAAAAGTATGCACTTGTAAGACTTCCTTCAGGTGAAATGAGAAAAGTTCCGATTGACTGCAAGGCTGCTATCGGACAGGTTTCAAATATCGACCACGAAAACGTTAATTATGGTAAAGCAGGACGTGTAAGAAACATGGGCTGGAGACCTACTGTACGTGGTTCAGTAATGAACCCATGCGACCACCCTCACGGTGGTGGTGAAGGTAAGTCACCTGTTGGTCGTCCCGGACCTGTAACACCTTGGGGCAAACCTGCTCTCGGTTACAAGACACGTAAGAAGCACCACAGAACAGACAAGTTCATCGTAAAACGCCGCAACGGTAAATAATCGAAGGGAGGAACTGAATAATGAGCAGAAGCACTAAAAAAGGACCATACGTCCAGGAGGTTCTCCTTAAGAGAGTTGTGGCTATGAATGAAGCAGGCGAGAAGAAAGTCCTCAAGACATGGAGCCGTTCTTCCACAATTTTTCCTGATTTCGTAGGTCACACATTCGCTGTTCATGACGGACGCAAGCACGTTCCGGTTTATGTAACAGAAGATATGGTAGGTCACAAGCTCGGCGAGTTTGCTCCTACAAGAACCTATAAGGGTCACGCAGGTTCAAAAACATCAAACAACGGTAAGAGATAAGCGGAAGGAGGAGCTAAGATGGAAGCAAGAGCTTATTTGAGAAATGCTCGTATATCACCAAGAAAAGTGCAGATTGTTCTTGACCTTATCAGAAACAAGCCTCTCGATACCGCACTTGCTGCTTTGGAGCTTACTCCTAAGGCTGCAAGTCCTATCGTTTCAAAGCTTGTAAAGTCCGCTCAGGCAAATGCTGTCAATAATTTCAGCATGGACGGCGATAATCTTTATGTTGCCGAGTGTTTCGTAACACCAGGTTCTACAATGAAGAGAATCATGCCGAGAGCACAGGGCAGAGCATATAGAATTTTAAAGAGAACATCACACATTACAGTTGTTCTTAAAGAAAAAGAATAATCCCAAGGAGGTCTGATTAATGGGACAGAAAGCTAATCCGCACGGTCTTCGTGTCGGCGTTATTAAAGATTGGGATTCACGCTGGTATGCAAACAAGGCAGACTTCGGCGACATTCTCGTTGAGGACTACAATGTTCGTAACTTCATTAAGAAGAACTTGTATGCAGCAGGTGTTCCCAGAATTGAAATCGAGCGTTTTGCTGACAAAGTAAGAATCCATATTCACTGTGCTAAGCCCGGTATCGTTATCGGCAGACAGGGTTCTGAAATCGAAAAGCTCAGAGAAAAGCTCGGCAAGATGATGAAAATGAACAAGGACAGAATCTACATCAACATCATCGAAGTTAAACAGCCTGATATGGATTCTCAGCTCGTTGCAGAGAAAATCGCTCTCGACCTTGAGAACAGAGTTTCTTTCAGACGTGCTATGAAGCAGTCAATCGGCAGAACAATGCGTCTCGGTGCAAAGGGTATCAAGATTAAGGTTTCAGGCAGACTTGCTGGAGCTGAAATCGCAAGAAGCGAAAGCTATCACGAAGGTACAATTCCGCTTCAGACAATCCGTGCTGATATTGATTATGGCTTTGCTGAGGCTGATACAACATATGGAAAGCTCGGCGTAAAAGTTTGGATTTACAAGGGCGAAGTTCTCAAGGGCGATGCTGCAAAGGCTGCTGCTCAGAGAGAAAAGGTTGAAAAGAGAAATGACCGTCCCGAAAGACGCCGCCGTGATGACAGACGTGATGGCAACAGACGTGGCGGAAGAAATTTCAACCGTGACAACAAAAGAGAAGGAGGTAATCAGTAATGCTGCTTCCAAAGAGAGTTAAATACCGCAGAGTCCACAGAGGACGCTTAAAGGGCAAGGCATACAGAGGCAACAAGGTAACATACGGCGATTTCGGTCTCCAGGCTCTTGAACCTTCATGGATTACTTCCAATCAGATTGAGGCTGCCCGTATTGCTATGACCCGTTATATCAAGAGAGGCGGTC
Source organism: Ruminococcus sp. (assembly GCA_029063695.1). GTDB lineage: Bacteria > Bacillota > Clostridia > Oscillospirales > Ruminococcaceae > Ruminococcus. The sequence continues at coordinate 5,949 of JAIDNR010000429.1, read as the reverse complement.
AGGTCTGGATTAAGATTTTCCCGGACAAACCAATTACAGAAAAACCTGCTGAAACACGAATGGGTTCAGGTAAAGGTTCACCTGAATACTGGGTTGCAGTAGTTAAGCCCGGCAGAGTTCTTTTTGAAATCAAGGGCGTTTCGGAAGAAGTTGCAAGAGAAGCTATGCGTCTCGCTATGCACAAGCTTCCTATTAAATGTAAGTTCGTTACTAAAGCAGAGCAGGAGGTTGAGCAGTAATGAAGGCATCAGAAATCAGAGAAATGTCAGTTGATGAGCTCAACGAGAAGCTCGCAAGCCTTAAAGAAGAGCTTTTTGCTCTCCGTTTTCAGCACGCTGTAAATCAGCTTGAGAATACAGCTCGTCTTAAGGCAGTAAAGAAGGATATTGCTCGTGTTAAAACAACTCTGCGTGCGGCAGAGCTTGCACAGCAATAAGAAAGGGAGGATTTAGCTAATGTCTACTGAGAGAAACCTTAGAAAAACAAGAGTAGGTAAGGTTGTAAGCGATAAGATGGATAAAACCGTTGTAGTTGCTATCGTTGATAACGTTAAACACCCGCTTTACAAGAAAATTATCAAGCGTACCGTTAAGCTCAAGGCTCATGATGAGATGAACGAGTGCAGAATCGGTGACCGTGTTGAAGTTATGGAAACACGTCCGCTTTCCAAAGATAAGAGATGGCGTGTTACAAACATCATTGAAAAGGCTAAGTAATTTTTATAGAAGCTTTATGCTTGAAAGGAGGAACTCGCTGTGATTCAGATGCAGACTTATTTAAAGGTCGCTGATAACACAGGTGCAAAAGAGCTTATGTGTATCAGAGTTCTGGGTGGCACTCGCCGCAGATATGCAAATATCGGTGACGTTGTGGTAGCTTCCGTTAAGAAAGCAACACCCGGAGGCGTTGTAAAGAAGGGCGACGTTGTAAAGGCAGTTATCGTTCGTTCAGCAAAGGGTCTCAGAAGAGAGGACGGCACATATATCCGTTTCGATGAGAACGCTGCTGTTATTATTAAGGAAGACAAGAACCCGAAGGGTACACGTATTTTCGGACCTGTTGCTAAGGAACTTCGTGAAAAGGAATACACAAAGATTCTTAGCCTTGCTCCTGAAGTTCTTTAATCGGAGGTGTCACAAGATTATGAGTAAAGTTCACGTAAAAACCGGTGACACTGTTATCCTTCTCACAGGTAAGTACGAGGATAAGTACGAGAAGAACGGCGACAGAAAAACCGGTAAGGTTGTAGAAGTAAGCCCCAAAGAGGGCAAGGTTATCGTTGAAAACATCAACATGATAACAAAGCACGTAAAACCCACAAGAATGGGTCAGCAGGGCGGCATCGTAAGAACAGAAGCTCCTGTCTATGCTTCAAAGGTTCAGCTCGTCTGCCCGAAATGCGGCAAGCCCACAAGAGTTGGTCATGTTTTTGAGGACGGTAAGAAGCTCCGTTCCTGCAAAAAGTGCGGCAAGTCTTTTGAATAATTAAAAGGAGAAACGACAATGGCAAGATTAAAAGATTTTTATGTTAGCGACGTTGCTCCCGCACTGATGAAGAAGTTCGGCTATAAAAGCGTTATGCAGATTCCGAAGCTTGACAAGGTTGTTATCAACGTCGGCGCAGGTGAAGCAAAGGACAACGCAAAGGTTATCGATGCTATCATGACAGACATCGCTGCAATCACAGGTCAGAAGCCTGTTGTTTGCAGAGCAAAGAAGTCAGTTGCTAACTTTAAGCTCCGTGAGGGTATGCCAATCGGTGTTAAAGTAACACTCAGAGGCGAAAAGATGTATGAATTTGTTGACAAGCTCTTCAATGTTGCGTTCCCTCGTGTTCGTGACTTCAGAGGTATCAGTGCAAATTCTTTTGATGGCAAGGGCAACTATTCCACAGGTATCAAGGAACAGCTTATCTTCCCTGAAATCGAGTATGACAAAATTGACAAGGTAAGAGGTATGGATATAAACTTTATCACTACAGCTAATACCGACGAAGAGGGCAGAGAGCTTCTCTCACTTCTCGGTGCTCCGTTCATCAAGTAATCAGGGAGGAATAAAAATGGCTAAAAAGGCAATGATTAACAAGCAGAAGAGAACTCCCAAGTATTCCACAAGAGCATACAACAGATGCAAGATTTGCGGCAGACCGCACGCTTATCTCAGAAAGTTCGGCATCTGCCGTATCTGCTTCAGAGAGCTTGCACACGACGGTCAGATTCCGGGTGTTAAAAAGGCAAGCTGGTAAAATATGAAAAGGAGGTCATCTGAATGCAAATCACAGATACAATCGCTGATTTATTAACAAGAATCCGCAATGCGAATACTGCTAAGCACGCCACAGTTGACGTTCCCGCTTCAAATGTAAAGAAAGCTATCACACAGATTCTCGTTGACGAGGGCTATGTAAAGAGCTTTCAGGTTATTGAGGACGGAAAGCAGGGTGTTATAAGAATCACGCTTAAATACGGCGACAACAAGTCACCGGTTATTACAGGACTCAAGAGAGTTTCAAAGCCCGGTCTGCGTATCTATTCAAGCTGTGCAGATATGCCTAAAGTAAGAAAAGGTCTGGGCATCGCAATCGTTTCAACTTCAAAGGGCATCGTTACCGACAAAAAGGCAAGAGAACTTAATGTCGGCGGCGAAGTTCTTGCATACATCTGGTAAGGAGGAACTACATTATGTCAAGAATCGGCAGAATGCCCATTACAGTTCCGGCAGGTGTGGAAGTCAAGAACGACAATAACTGCATCACAGTCAAGGGACCCAAGGGCGAACTTACAAAGCAGTTCAGCACAGAACTCGGCATTGAAATTGCTGATGGTGTTGTAACAGTAACAAGACCGAGCGACGATAAGAAACATCGTTCACTTCACGGTCTTACAAGAACCCTTATCGCAAACATGGTTGAGGGTGTAACAAACGGTTATTCAAAAACTCTTGAAATAGAGGGCGTTGGCTACCGTGCCGCTAAATCAGGAAACAAGATTAATCTTAATCTCGGTTTCTCACACCCTGTTGTTTTTGAGGAAACAGACGCTATCAAGCTTGACATTCCACAGCCCAACAGAATTATTGTAAGCGGTATCGATAAGCAGGCTGTAGGTCAGTTTGCAGCTGAAATCCGTGAAAAGCGTCCGCCTGAGCCGTATAAGGGCAAGGGTATCAGATATGCCGGTGAGCGTATTATCCGCAAGGAAGGTAAAGCCGGCAAGGGCAAGAAGTAATTAAAAGGAGCAGATTGCTATGATAAAGAAATTTGACAGCAATAAGGCAAGAATCAAGAGACACCAGAGAATCCGCAACAAGATTTCAGGTACTCCGGAATGTCCCCGTCTTAACGTTTTCCGTTCATCCAAGCACATTTATGCTCAGATTATTGATGACGTAAACGGCGTTACTCTTGCTTCAGCATCAAGCATGGATAAGGGCTTTGAGGGTAACGGCGGCAACGCTGAAGGTGCCCGCAAAGTCGGCGAAATGATTGCAAAGAATGCTGCTGAAAAGGGTATCAGTGCAGTTGTTTTCGACAGAGGCGGCTACCTCTATCACGGCAGAGTCAAGGAACTCGCTGAGGGTGCCCGTGAAAACGGATTAAAGTTCTAAGAGGGAGGTAAAACAATGGCTAATATTGAAACACAGGCTCCTGAGCTTCAGGAAAAGGTTGTTGCTATCAACAGAGTTTCCAAGACAGTTAAGGGCGGAAGAATCATGAAATTCTCAGCTCTCGTTGTTGTCGGCGACGGCAACGGCACTGTAGGTTTTGGTCTCGGCAAATCCGGTGAAGTTCCGGACGCTATCCGCAAGGGTATTGAAGATGCTAAGAAGAATCTCTGCAAGATTGCTCTCAAAGGAACTACAATTCCTCACGAAATCGTCGGTGAATTCGGTGCAGGCAGAGTTCTTATGAAGCCGGCTGCACCCGGTACCGGTGTTATTGCAGGCGGTCCTGTCCGTGCAGTAATCGAGGTTGCAGGTATCAAGGATATCAGAACAAAGTCACTTCGTTCAAATAATCCCTGCAACGTAGTAAGAGCTACAATCAACGGTCTTAAGTCCTGTACTTCTGCAAAGGAAGTTGCTGAAAAGAGAGGCAAGTCCGTTAAGGAAATTTTAGGTTAAGGAGGCATTGACAATGGCTAAGAAAATCAAGCTCATCAAGAGCCTCATCGGAATAAAGAAAGACCAGATTGCAACAGCGCAGTCTCTCGGTCTCAGAAAAATCGGAGATGTGACAACACAGCCCGACAATGCTCAGACACAGGGCAAAATAAACAAAATTTCACACCTTATCGAGGTTACAGAAGCGTAAACACAAGGAGGTGCAAACCATGAAAATTCACGAATTAACTCCCGCAGCTGATTCAAATAAAGCTGTAAAGCGTGTGGGCAGAGGTCACGGCTCAGGTAACGGCAAAACTGCCGGCAAGGGTCACAAAGGACAGAACGCACGTTCAGGCGGCGGCGTAAGAATCGGCTTTGAAGGCGGTCAGATGCCTCTTGCAAGACGTATTCCAAAGAGAGGATTCAACAACATTTTTGCAACAAAGTATGCTGTTGTTAATGTTTCAGACCTTAACAAGTTTGAAAATGGTACAGTTGTAGATGCAGAACTTCTCAAGGCTTCAGGTCTTATTAAAAAGGTATACGACGGCGTTAAAGTTCTCGGAAACGGAGAGATTACTGTTCAGCTTACAGTTAAGGCTGCAAAGTTCTCTCAGAGTGCTGTTGAGAAGATTGAAAAGGCAGGCGGAAAGACTGAGGTGATGTAATGTGTTTCAGACACTGAAACGTGCTTGGAGTGTTCCGGAAATCAGGAAAAAGCTTTTATACACATTGCTCATGATTGTTATTTTCAGATTCGGAAGTGCAGTTGCCGTACCGTTCCTGAATACATCTGTTGTATCAAGCTGGATGGAGCAGAATGCCACAAACGGCAACTTTCTTGAATATCTTAACACCATTACAGGTGGTGCACTTTCACAGGCAACATTATTCTCACTTTCAATTACACCATACATCAACGCATCAATTATCATGCAGTTGCTGACTTATGCTCTGCCTCCGCTTGAAAGACTGCGTGATGAAGGTGAAGAGGGCAGAAAGAAAATAAATAAAATTACAGCCGGTGTTGCTCTGGCATTATCGGTGTTCATGGGATTCGCCTATTATCTGACCCTCAAGAGAATGACCGGTACAGATGAAAACGGTCTTACCACAAATGCTGTAAAATATATTTCGGGCTGGGAAATGTACTTCAGTGCTGTTGTCATAATTGCCTGCTTTGTTGCGGGTGCATCTTTCGTAGTATGGATGGGCAACAGAATCAGCGACAAGGGCATCGGAAACGGTGTTTCTATGATACTTTTTGCAGGTATTGCCGCACGTTTCCCTGTTGATGCAGGACGTCTTGTTGCACTTATTAAGATGGACGCTGCAAAATATCTTTTCGTTACTATCGGTTACCTTGTATTTATAGTATTTGAGTTTGCTTTCATCGTTTTCATGAACGAATCCGAAAGACGTATTCCGATTCAGTATGCTAAGCGTGTGGTCGGAAGAAAACAGTACGGCGGACAGAAAACACATATCCCGGTAAAAGTAATGATGAGTGGCGTTATGCCTATCATTTTTGCAATGTCATTTATGTCGCTTCCGCAGACAATTCAGCTTTTTGCAGGAGTTCCTGAAAAAACAACAGGTTTCTACTATCACTTCTGCAAGTTCTTTTCAACAACAAGCTGGTCATATGCAATACTTTATTTCATTCTTATTATTGCATTCAACTACTTCTATGTATCAATTCAGTACAATCCTGTTGAAATCGCAAATAACCTCAGACAGAGCAACGGCGGTATTCCCGGAATAAGACACGGTAAGCCCACCTCTGATTACATTCAGAGAGTCCTCTCCAAAATTGCACTTGTCGGAGCTATATTCCTCGGAATT
>JAIDNR010000428.1 GCA_029063695.1 Ruminococcus sp. | reverse complement strand
CATGACTGGTATTTTTATAGAAGAACCAAAATATCACACCGTTTACTATCAGCGCATGCACGAACTGAAAAAAGGTCAGTCTTTCAGAATACTCGATCTTGAAGGAAATCAGGCGGTTGATACAACTTTCTATGATCTTCATAACCCAGAGGACCATTATGGCGCAGTACAGACCATAGTTGCACAGAAGAATATTTATCTGACAACAGGCAGTATCCTGAGAGCAGAATCGGGAAGACCTCTCCTTGAAATTACAGCTGATAAAACGGGAAGACATGATACACTGGGCGGAGCTTGTTCATCGTAGAGCAATACGGTTCGTTATGCAAGAGAAAAGAGGTATATGCACAACTGCCGTGACAGTTTTATGCTTCAGCTTGCAGACTGCGGAGCTGATATACGGAAAAGAGATTTAGCTCCGAATATCAATTTCTTTATGAACGTTCCGATTACTAAAGAAGGCGGTTATAAGTTCGACGATGGTGTTTCAGCTCCGGGTAAATATGTTGAAATGAAAGCGCTTGAAGACGTTATGATTCTTATAAGCAATTGTCCACAGCTTAATAATCCGTGCAATGCTTACAATCCCACACCGGTAAGACTTCTTATATGGGACTGAAATATAAAAGGAGAAAATTATTATGTTCAGTAAAGTTTTGATTGCCAACAGAGGTGCGATTGCAGTAAGAATTCAAAGAACCCTCTCTAAAATGGGAGTAAAGAGCGTTGCAGTATATTCAAAGGCAGACAGGGATAGTCTTCATGTTGAAAATGCGGACGAAGCTGTTTATCTTGGAGAAGGAACAGCTAAAGAAACGTATCTTGATGTAAATAAAATTATAAATGCAGCGCTTGAAACAGGAGCCGAAGCAATTCATCCGGGCTATGGCTTTTTAAGTGAAAACACATTATTTGCAGCAAAATGTGAGGAAAATAATATCAGGTTTATAGGACCTGATTCCGATCAGATAAAATTATTCGGGCTTAAACATTCTGCAAGAGAAATCGCTGAAAAATCAAATGTTCCGCTTCTTCCAGGAACAGGACTTTTAGGCGGAATTGATGAAGCACTTGCAGAAGCTGAAAAAATCGGTTATCCTGTAATGATAAAGAGTACTGCCGGCGGAGGCGGTATTGGTATCAGAATATGTGAGAATAGAGACGACCTTGTTGCCTCTTATGATAATGTCTGTCATCTTGCAGAAAGTAATTTTAATGATGCAGGAGTATTTCTTGAAAAATATATCAGAAGAGCAAGACATGTGGAAGTTCAGATTTTCGGCAATGAATACGGAGAAGTTTGCACTCTTGGCGAACGTGACTGTAGCGTTCAAAGAAGAAATCAGAAGGTTGTTGAAGAAGCTCCTGCGCCGAATCTTTCGGATGAAGTAAGACAGTCTATGTATAAGGCAGCAAAAAATCTTGCAAAAACAAGCGGTTACAGAAGCGCTGGCACAGTAGAATTTCTTTATGACGAATCAGATGAGAAGTTTTATTTTCTGGAAGTTAATACCAGGTTGCAGGTTGAACATGGTATTACAGAAGAAGTTTATGGTGTAGATCTTGTTGAATGGATGGTAAAGGAAGCAGCAGGTGAGCTTAAAGGTATTGAGGCATTTAAAGCTGTTCCGAGCGGTCATTCCATTGAAGTAAGAGTATACGCAGAAGATTGCATAAATAATTTCCGACCAAGCAGCGGTAAAGTTGACGATGCAATTTTCAGTGATAAAGCAAGGATTGAAACATGGATCAGAAAGAATATTGAAGTGAGTTCGCTTTATGATCCTATGCTTGCAAAGCTGATCGTACACAGTGATACAAGAGAAAATGCCGTTGAGAAAATGCTTGATGTTCTTAATGAATCAAGAATTTATGGTTTAACAACAAATTTACAATACTTAAAAAGTCTCATCGTTACTGATAATTACAGATCTGGAAAGCTGTTTACTAAGATGCTTGAAGGCTTTTTACCGGAAGAGTTTGTACTTGAAGTCCTTGATGGTGGTGTGCAGTCTACAGTTCAGGATGCCGATGGTATGATAGGATACTGGACAGTAGGCGTTCCGCCATGCGGTGCGATGGACGCTTACAGTTTTAAAATAGGAAACAAACTTCTTGGAAATGATTTGAATGCGGCAGGTATAGAGCTTACAATGCGAGGAGGTACATATCGATTCAGAACAACTGCAAGTTTCTGTATTACTGGTGCGGATATGTCTGCTGAACTTGACGGAAAACCAATTCCTATGTATACAGTTGTAAATGCTGAGCCTATGCAGGAACTGAAATTCAAAACCTGCACAAAGGGCATGAGGACATACCTTCTTGTTGCAGGAGGTATTGACGTACCGCAGATCATGGGTTCATCTTCCACTTTTTCAGATGGTAAATTCGGCGGACATAACGGAAGAGCATTAAGAACCGGAGATGTTCTTCATTTAAGACAGAATTGTAAAGTCGAGGCTATAACTTCATTTGAAAGCGAATATATCCCTCAAATTGACAATACCTGGACTATAGGTGTGATTCCAGGTCCTCAGCCGACCGATGAGTATCTTAAACCTGAATATCTTGAAACGCTTACAAGCTCTGAATATACGGTAAACTTTAACAGTGCAAGAACAGGTATAAGACTTAACGGACCGATACCTCAGTGGGTAAGAGAAGACGGCGGCGAAGCAGGACTTCATCCATCGAATATTCATGATAATGCATATGCAATAGGCACTCTTGACTTAACAGGCGATCAGTCGATTCTTCTCGGACCTGACGGACCTTCTCTCGGTGGATTCGTATGTTCAGTTACAACCGCAAAAGGAGAGCTTTGGAAACTTGGTCAACTTCATCCGGGAGACAAGGTTAGCTTTCAGCTTTTGACTTTGGAACAGGCTGAAGCTATCAGAAAAAAACAGGATAAAAATATAAATCTTGAATATACAAAGATAACGCTGCCTGAACCTGAAAAACTTGACGCTTCTTATGCAGTTATTGCAG
>JAIDNR010000427.1 GCA_029063695.1 Ruminococcus sp. | reverse complement strand
GTGAGAATATAGTCTCCACCTTCCAAAGTTCCCGATATTTCAAGCATTCCTTCATTGTCTGAGCCTTTGAGTTCTTCGGAACGTGCATTTGTATCAACCGCATCAATCAGATTTATTAACATTGCTTTTACCGGAAGTGCGGATTTCGGCACAGAAAAGCTTAGTCCCTTGTAGCTTGCATTGACATTTCCCTGACTGAAAGCAAGATTTACTCCGCTGAGCGTATTCGGCGATTCAAATTCAATTTCCCATTCACTGTCTCCGTAACGCTTTACAGTGCCTTCTGCTGTGAGTTTATCAAGAGTGAGTGTTACTGTTGAACTGAATGCGGAATCAAGATTATTCTGTCTGCTCTGTGTTGTCTGCATTGGTGTGGAACATGATGCAAGACAGAATGCAAATAAAATAAAAACGGACGAAAAAAGTTTTTTCATAATAAAATCTCCTTAGATTATTTATGGCTGACTTTCAACGTCCGTTTATTTTATTAACTTAGTTTTTCTTTGAGAGTTCTGAATGCCTCGGGAAGAAAGTCGATGACATCACGGGGAAGCATAGCTTCCTGACCGAGTTCTTCACAGGCGGCATCTCCTGCAAGACCATGCATATATACTCCTGCACAGGCGGCATCATACGGCGGAATATTCTGTGCGGCTGCTGCACCGATAATTCCCGAAAGAATGTCACCGCTTCCGCCCTTGCTCATTCCTACATTTCCTGTATGATTTGCGGAAGTTCTGTGGCGGTCTGCAACGATAGTTCCTGCACCTTTGAGAACGACAGTAATTCCGTACTGTTCGGCATATTTTTCCGCAACCATGATTCTGTTGTCGTTAATCATCTTTGCATCGCATTTCAGCAGACGTGCCATTTCGCCGGGGTGCGGAGTTATTATAACTTCCGGTTTCTTGTTCACTAATATTTCTATGTCCTGAGCTATACAGTTTATGCCGTCGGCATCGATAATTACCGGAACTTCGGCATTCTGCACAATAAACCGCACAATTTTCATTGTATCTTCTGTAACTCCCATTCCAGAGCCGATAACAACGGAACTTGCTTTTTTCAACGATTCGGCAAGTATATTTTCATTGAATTTCATAAAGCCGTTTTCGTCGCTTTCAAGTTCAATGAATGTTGCTTCGGGTGCAAGGACTGAAACGGTATCAATGCACTTCGGAACAGTTGCAAGCTTTACCGTTCCTGCACCGCTTCTTAATGCTCCGAGTACCGCAAAAGCCGCCGCACCACGCATTGACGAACTGCCTGAAATCACGAGAACACAGCCAAAAATGCCTTTATGTGCATCACGTTCTCTTTTCGGCGGAAATCCTGCAAGACTGTTTCGCTCCAGTCTGTAATATTCACGCTTGCCCTCAATTACATCGTATGCACGAGGCGGTATTCCTATGTCAGCAATTGTAATATTTCCGCAGAATTTTTTCAATGGATACTGTGTCATGCCGAATTTAAGACAACCGAGACAGATTGTTTCGTCAGCCTTGAAAATTCCTGTCGGCACTGTTCCTTTTGAGGCATCGCCGCCGCTTGGTACATCCACAGCAATTTTATATGCACTTGTTTCGAATGAAAACACTGTCATAAGTTTCTTGTCAAGTTCACCTTTGAAACCTGTACCGAAAACACCATCAACAAGAATATCAGCCGAAATGACAGCGTTTTTTATTTCCGATATTTTTTCACTTTGATAGTCTGTAATGATTCTTACTTCATTGGGCAGTGCAGAGTAATATTCCTTTGACAAATCAGTTGAAGGTGATTTGATAAGATTGACTACAGTAATATTATACCCCATTGGTGCAAGAATACAGGCACAAGCAAAACAGTCACCGCCGTTATTTCCGCTGCCTGCAAGAAATACAACGTTTGTATCTTCAGGCTTGTTATGCTCATTTGCAGTAATTTCCATGATACGTTCCGCAATTTTCTTTCCTGCATTCTGCATAAGCATCTTTTTGGTTACACCGAGTTTTTCGGACATATCTTCAATGGCTGTCATCTGCTTTGTTGTTACAATTCTCATAGATTCACTCTCCTTTTGGCTTAAGTCTTAACTGTCGTGGTAGACTGTTATTTATATTATTCAGCATTTTTTCATCAGGGCAGAATACAAGTCTTGTTTTGCCATATTCTTCGTGCTGAAAATCTGCATAGTATTCATGTGATTCAATATTGTCCGTTGCATATACAACAGTCATATCGTCTGTTTCTTCTGGTACGCTCAAATCATATCTGCCAAATGCGGTAAATTTGCTTATCTGAGTTGAAATCATCTCCTTACGTCTGGACTGTGCAATGATTTTATCAACATCAAAGTCTCCGTTGGTGAATGTATACTCATATTCAATCTTGTTGTTGCGTTGATTGATATAGGTCATAACAGCGGAGAATACCGCAAGAATAATTCCGAGAAACGAAAAAAGTCCGCCGTTTCCGATTGTAATGATTGATGTAACAACAAAGAAAACCGATAATCCTGCACCTATAATCAGGGAAATCATGTTTCTTGTCCTGTCGCTTTTTGTTAACTGCCTTTTAACAAGCTGCTCTGCAAAGTTATCCATTATTAAAAACTCCATTCCTTAAAATAATATTATCCGTAATATTCACTTACAAGAATTGACGCTCTGTTCTGTATGTTATTTGCAGCTTCTGCTGAAGTCAGCTCGCCTGAAAATACAGCAAAAATTTCATCTTCAATTATACTTTTTAATTCGCTTTCTATAAGTGATGTGCTGACTTTAATATTGTTTATGTAGTCAACAAGACGGTCATATTCAGATTTTTTTAGGTAACCTACATTTAAAGAACCTATTCCGGACATTTCAACAATTTTATCTGTATTTTCATTATCGTACTGTTCTTTGCCCTGTTTCTGAAAAACTTCGTAATTAATTGGAAAACCACATGAAGGGAAACTGTAAGTAGTTCCATTAATTATAATGTCTGATGGGTGTGTTACATTTGACTGATATTCCTCAGAAATAAGCAGACGTATAAATTCCCATGCACCCTGCTGTTTTTCAGGTGAGGAAGCTGCACTGATTGCTATCTTGTTAGATATGTCGAGCATAGCTCCTGTTCCGTTATCTGATGGATAGCCGACAAATGTCACATCATCATTGTTTGCATTCCAAACTGCATCATGATAACTCTCAAACCCTGATATTGTAACGTTCTTAATGAACGTATCGTCAAAATAATTGACCTCTGTTTTATATGTCAAAGGCTCATCAAATGTATTGATAAAATCAAGCAATTCAATAAATTCTTCAGAATCAAAATAACATTTTGCATTATCATAATCAATAAACGAATTTAAGCAGCCACGAAGCAAATCATAATATATATAATCTTTAGTATTGTGATACGAAAAATTTACTGTTCCGTTTGCACTTTCCCAATGTTGTTTTAAATCGTCTATTGTCCAGTTCTCTTTTGAACCTACATACTTTGTTTTGCCTGTTAAGGTATTTATAGAAAACGAGAGAGGCATATAGCAAAGCTGATTGTTTATTTCCGTTGTTTCAAGAACGTGAGAAAATAACATTCCCTCATCTATTTCCGAATCATTTTCAATGAAAGTATTCAAGTCCGCAAAAGCACCTTTTTCAGCAAGAGACTGATATTTTCCACTGTCATTAAAAACGTTAGGAATAATATCAATAACTCCGCCTTTTATTACATCAATAGTTAACTCCTGGTCTTTGTCAATCCATAATTCAGCTTCTTCTTCGTTTCCGCCGTCAAAATATTCTCCGTAATCAACTGTAATAATTTTATAGCCGTTATCCATTTCGTTAAATATGTCAATCAGATTTTCAGTACCTAATCTGTATCTGGTTAATGAACCACGACTCGCCATAGTCAGTATAATATCTTCTTTATCTTTATCCTCTGAAACTTCCTGCACTGAACTTTCTGAACTGATTTGACTTACATCTGCCGAATTTTCACAGGAAACAAACGAAGTCAATATCATTGCCGAAACTATCAATAACCTCTTTTTCACTAATATTCTCC
>JAIDNR010000426.1 GCA_029063695.1 Ruminococcus sp. | reverse complement strand
ATATAAATATTGTACAAATAATTTTGAGGTGATAAAATGAAAGAACAGCTTGAAAAAATTGAAGCACTGGCAAAACAGGAGCTTTCATCATGTGCTGACATCAAGGCACTTGACGACCTGAGAATCAGATTTCTTGGCAAGAAAGGCGAACTTACCGCTATATTAAAGCAAATGGGAAAGCTTTCCGCTGAGGAACGCCCTGTAATCGGTCAGCTTGCCAATAAAGTAAGAGCTGATATTGAAGAAGCTGTCGGCAATAAGCTGGCTGCACTTAAGTCGGAAGTACAGGGAGCTAAACTCAAGGCAGAAACAATTGATATAACGCTTCCCGGAAAAACCGCACCATTCGGAAAACTTCACCCTCTTACTAAAGTTGAGAATGAAATCCGTGAAATTTTTATGGGCATGGGATTTGATATTGCCGACGGTCCTGAAATCGACGACGATTATCATGTATTTGAGGCACTTAATCTTCCGCCCGACCACCCTGCAAGAGATACTCAGGATACTTTCTATATCGACGGTACTGATGAAACAGTCCTGCTCCGTACACAGACATCTTCAGTGCAGGTTCATGTAATGGAAACCCAGAAACCGCCTATCAGAATTATTTCTCCGGGACGTGTTTTCCGTTCAGATGCCGTTGATGCTACTCATTCGCCGTTATTCCACCAGATTGAGGGACTTGTTGTTGACAAGGGTATCAAGATGAGTGATTTGAAAGGTACTCTTGAAATGCTTATGAAAAAGCTTTACGGCAATGACTGCAAACTCAGATTCCGTCCGCATCATTTCCCGTTTACTGAACCAAGCTGTGAAGTTGATATAAGTTGTTTCAACTGCGGCGGCTGCGGCTGTTCAATGTGTAAGGACGAGGGATATATCGAACTGCTCGGAGCAGGTATGGTTCATCCCAAAGTACTGGAAAACTGCGGCATAGACAGCACTGTTTATTCCGGTTTTGCATTCGGTATGGGTCTTGAACGTATGGTTATGGGACGTTACAATATTAATGACCTCCGTATGCTCTATGAGAATGATGTCAGATTCCTTGAACAGTTCTGATTTGGTGATTCTATGAAAAATATAAATAACATAACTGATGATGAAATTATTGCCTTCGCATACCAAAAAAAGGATTTCATGGACGTTCCAGTAAGAAGACAGCAAATCGCACAGTACATTATGGGAAATGCAGAGCAAATTGCAGACGGTATGCAGATTTCTGAGGAAGAAGCATATAAAATGTATGTAAAGCACGTCAGAAAAAGAGCTGAGGAAGCTGTGGATGCTAAGAAAGAACAGCTTCACAGAGATATTGAGAATACTGTATTTGCGGAAAGTGAAATAACTCCCAAACTTCTTGATGCTCTTGCAAGGCATGGAATCAGGACTGTAAACACTGTTCCCGATTATGAATATGAGGAATATATGTTCAGCGAATATCTTAAAAGCTTAGAAGAAAATAACTGAAAAAGGATAGTGATAAAATGAATTTATCAATGAAATGGCTTAACGATTATGTTAAAGCTGATATGCCGATAAAAGATTACTGTCATGCACTCACAATGAGCGGTTCAAAAGTTGAGTGCTATGAGACTGAGGGTAAGGAAATTTCAAATGTTGTTGTCGGAAAGATTCTTTCCGTTGTACCTCATGAAAATTCCGACCACCTTGTTGTATGTCAGGTTGAAGTCGGCAAAGATACACCAATTCAGATTGTTACGGGTGCATCAAACGTAAATGCAGGAGATATTGTGCCTGTTGCTTTGGACGGCTCAACACTTCCGAACGGTGTAAAAATTAAAAAAGGCAAACTCCGTGGAGTTGCGTCAAATGGTATGCTCTGTTCACTGGGTGAACTCGGTCTTGATAAGAGAGATTTTCCGTATGCTATCGAGGACGGCATTTTCATTATGCAGGAGAACTGTGAAATTGGTCAGGACATACAGTCAGCAATCGGACTTAATGATACTTCTGTTGAATTTGAGATTACTTCGAATCGTCCCGACTGTTTGAGCGTTATCGGTCTTGCAAGAGAGACTGCGGCAACTTATAATCTTCCGCTGAATGTGAAAGCTCCGGAATACAAGGGTATTGACGGCAATATAAATGACTATCTCTCAGTAAAAATCACTAATACAGAAAAGTGCATGAGATACTGTGCAGGTATTGTAAAGAATGTTAAGATTGAACCGTCACCACGCTGGCTTAGAGAACGTCTCAGGGCAAGCGGAGTACGTCCCATCAACAACTTTGTTGATATAACAAACTATGTCATGCTTGAATATGGTCAGCCGATGCACGCTTTTGACTTGCGCTATGTTGAGGGTGCAAAGATTAATGTACGCAATGCAGAGAACGGCGAAAAAATCATGACTCTTGACGGTGTTGAGCGTGAACTTTCAGACGATATGCTTGTTATTGCAGACGAGAAAAAGCCTGTTGCCGTTGCGGGAATCATGGGCGGAGAATACAGTGGTATTATGGACGATACAACAACAGTTGTATTTGAATCCGCTTACTTTGAGCCGTCTCAGGTTCGCCGTACTTCCAAAAAACTAAGACTTAAATCAGATGCTTCCGCACGTTATGAAAAAGGTGTTGACCCGTTCATTTCAATGACTTGTCTTAAACGTGCTTTTGAGCTTGTTGAGGAACTCGGAGCAGGTGAAGTTCTTAATACTGTAATTGACTGTGATTATCTTGACCATAACAAGAAAAATTCTGTTGATTTTGATTCCGCATGGATTAATGATTTTCTCGGAACTGATATTCCCGAAACAGATATGATTGATTATCTTACACGTCTCGGATTTGAAGTTGCAGACGGCAAAGTTACTGCACCATCATTTAGAATTGATATTGAGTGCAAGGCTGATATTGCAGAGGAAGTAGCAAGAATTTATGGCTATAATAATATTCCGTCAAGCGATTTCCGTGGAGTTGCAAAGGCTGAATTTACTCCTGAGCAGAAATTTGTCCGTACTCTCAGAGATACTGTCGTTTCTCTCGGCGGATATGAAATTGCAACTTATTCATTTGTTTCACCTAAGTATTTTGACAAAATCAGACTTCCTGAAAACAGCAGACTCCGCAAGGTTGTAAAGATTGTCAATCCGCTGGGAGAAGATACAAGCGTTATGAGAACTTCTACAATTCCGTCAATGCTTGATGTACTTTCATTCAACTACAATAACAGGAATGAAAAAGCCTGTCTTTTTGAAATTTCCAAAGAGTATCTGCCTGTTGATGAAAAGAGAAATTATTCTCCCGAAGAAGCAAATCTTGTGAATAACGGCAAGCCACGTCATGAATATGAGTATCAGCTCCCCGATGAATTGCAGAGACTTACTATAGGTATGTATGGCAGTGAGGCTGATTTCTATGTACTCAAAGGCATGATTGAACAGCTTTTTGCTGAAATCAATATTACAGGTGTTGAATATGTACGTGCAGGCGAATGTGAAGTATTCGATGAAAAGTATGCACTTCACCCCGGCAGAAGTGCAGTTATTCTCAAGGACGGAAAGCATCTCGGCATTATGGGCGAAGTTCACCCGGAAGTACAGGAAACTTACGGAATCGGTACAAAGACTTATGTTGCAAAGCTTAGTATTCCTGAACTTATGGAATGTGCATCGGACGAGATAACATATAAGCCGCTTCCGAAATTCCCTGCAACCACACGTGATTTAAGTCTTATTGTTGATGATGAAGTACCTGTTGCCGAACTTGAAAAGGCTATCAGAGGTGCAGTCGGAAAGATTCTGGAAAAAGTTACTCTCTTTGATGTTTATAAGGGCAAGCAGATTGAGAACGGTAAAAAGAGTGTTTCTTATTCCGTTTCAATGCGTTCTCATGAAGGTACACTTACAGACGAACAGGCTGACAGTGCAGTTAAAAAGGCTCTAAAAGCACTTGCAGATATCGGTGCAGAACTCAGAGGCTGAAAATAAACTAAAAATGCTGTATTGATTTCTGACCGATACAGCATTTTTTACAGAATTTATTTAAGGAGGGATTAAAGATAAGAG
>JAIDNR010000425.1 GCA_029063695.1 Ruminococcus sp. | reverse complement strand
AACCGAATCACGACTTGTAAAGCTCCCTATTTACGCCATTTTAAGGCATTTTCTTAGAATTTGCCAGCCTTAGCAGCTTCCTCAATCGAAACCGCAACTGCAACCGTTGCGCCAACCATCGGGTTATTACCCATACCGATCAGACCCATCATCTCAACGTGAGCGGGAACGGAAGAAGAACCTGCAAACTGAGCATCTGAGTGCATACGACCCATAGTATCAGTCATACCGTAAGAAGCAGGACCTGCTGCCATGTTATCGGGGTGAAGTGTACGTCCTGTACCGCCGCCTGATGCAACTGAGAAGTACTTCTTGCCTGCATCTGTGCGTTCTTTCTTATAAGTACCTGCAACAGGGTGCTGGAAACGGGTTGGGTTAGTTGAGTTGCCTGTGATAGAAACATCAACATTTTCTTTCCACATGATAGCAACGCCCTCTGTTACGTCGTTTGCACCGTAGCAGTTAACTTTGGAACGGAGACCGTCTGAATAAGCCTTGCGGAAAACTTCCTTGACTTCTCCTGTGTGGTAATCCATTTCAGTTTCAACATATGTAAATCCATTGATACGTGCAATAATCTGAGCAGCATCTTTGCCAAGACCGTTAAGAATAACACGGAGAGGCTTCTGACGTACCTTGTTAGCCTTTTCAGCGATACCGATAGCACCTTCAGCAGCGGCAAATGATTCGTGACCTGCCAAGAAAGCAAAGCACTCTGTTTCTTCTTCGAGAAGCATTTTTCCGAGATTTCCGTGACCGAGACCAACTTTTCTCTGGTCTGCAACCGAACCGGGAATACAGAAAGCCTGAAGTCCTTCACCGATAGCAGCAGCAGCGTCAGCAGCTCTTGTGCAGCCCTTCTTGATAGCAATAGCACAGCCTACAGTGTAAGCCCACTTTGCATTCTCAAAGCAGATAGGCTGAATGCCTTCAACGAGCTTATAAATATCGAGACCTTTTTCTTTGCAGATGTCAGCACATTCCTCAATTGTATTGATGCCGTAAGCCTTGATTACATCAAGAATCTGCTTTTCACGTCTCTCATATGATTCAAATAAAGCCATTTTAAGTATCCTCCTTATTCTTTTCTCGGGTCAACAATCTTAACAGCGTCAGCAACTCTGCCATACTGTCCCTGAGCCTTTTCAAAAGCAGTGTTAGCATCATCGCCTGCCTTGATGAAGTCCATCATCTTGCCGAAATTAACGAACTTATAGCCGATGATTTCGTTTTCTTCATTAAGAGCGATACCTGTAACATAGCCGTCTGTCATTTCAAGATAGCGAGGACCTTTTGCAAGAGTGCCATACATTGTACCAACCTGTGAACGGAGACCTTTACCCAAATCTTCGAGACCTGCACCTACAACGAGACCGCCCTCAGAGAAAGCAGACTGTGAACGACCGTAAACAATCTGGAGGAAAAGTTCTCTCATAGCTGTGTTGATAGCATCACAAACGAGGTCTGTGTTGAGAGCTTCAAGAATAGTTCTGCCGGGAAGAATTTCAGCAGCCATGGCAGCAGAATGAGTCATGCCTGAACAGCCGATAGTTTCAACGAGAGCTTCCTGAATAACACCCTCCTTGACATTGAGAGTAAGTTTGCAAGTACCCTGCTGAGGAGCACACCAGCCAATGCCGTGTGTAAAGCCGGAAATATCCTTGATTTCCTTAGCCTTTACCCATTTTGCTTCCTCCGGAATCGGAGCTGCACCATGAGCAACGCCCTGAGCGATTGGGCACATTGTTTCAACTTCGTGAGAATAAATCATTTTTAATACTCCTTTCAGATATTTAGAACGGAGAACCGTCCCACATACAATAATATTATACAACATTATCATATTTTAATCAAGTCTTTTTGACAAATGAATACTTTATAAATGTTAGATAAAACTAACTAGTTTATCAATATCCGAGTTCTTCACCGACAATAATTACCTTTATTCTGTTCTTATGCCTTTGCTGAGCTGATATGAGGTAGTTGCAGCAGATACGTCCGTCGCCTGCACAGCCGTCATAAATCTGTCTGTCGGATTTTGTAAGAGATAAGCATTCACCTGTTTCAGCACAGTATGTTTTGCAGTCCAGACGAACACAGTTGGGAGGTGCGGCTTCTGTCTTTACACGGATTTCAGCCTGTTTGAGATTCTTTACAATCTTGTTGTAACCTGCAATTATAATAACAGATTCAGGACCATAGGCAATGGCGGCAATTCTGTTACTGTTGCCGTCAACGTTATATAATACGCCGTCTTCAGTAATCGCATTTGCACTTGAAATATAAACATCAGCAAAAAATGACTTTCTGTAGAAGTCTTTGATTTCTTCGAGTGGAACTTGTGTTCTGTCCATGTAATTATATTCAGGTGAGGAAATAAGTTCATTTATACCACATTCCGCCATAGATACAGAACCGCCATGAGTAATGACATCGCCCTCTTTAAGTAAAGATTTTACAATATCCTTAACGTCCGCCTTTGTTGGAGCATAATAGAACTCCATGTTGTTCTTTCTGAGATTTTCGCCTGTTTTATTGATTCTTTTTTCAATCACGGCTTTTTTGTTTTCGTCCATAAAAAGTTCTCCTTAAAAATATTAAAATATGCGGAGCTTTTTACACTCCGCATAAAAAATCATGTTACAGCAACTAAAATGCGTCCCGTACCTCTGTAAACGTTGACGAGTCCTTCACCCGACATAGCCGAACCGACAAGACCTTTCATTGAACGCTCAACAGTAAATTGCAGACTTCCCGACCATGCGACAGCCATATTACCGTCAATTTTTACGGTATCATTCTGCAATTCAATGCAGACCAGTTCATTGCGTGGAACATTTGATTCCAATGCACATACGCCTTTTCCGACAAGCATTGTATTGAAAAGTCCCTCACCGCCTGCAATAGCACTGCTAAGATTATTTCTTGCAACCGTCTTTACTTCAATTGTGGATTCGCAGCTAAGGAACAAGCCGTCATCAATAACAATACTTCCGCCCCATTCGTCCAAATCCTCAAGAAGAATATATTTCCATGTAGGCTCAAGAACGAGTACGCCATCGCCTGAATATTTTGGCTTGACCATTGTTTCGTTGTTGGCTCTTGCATTGAAAAGTCCTTTGATAGCACCGCCTAAACCGCCGATATTCGCATCACTTATGACATTGCCGAGCATCATCTGCATAGCACCGCCCTGTAGGATAACGCTGTGCTGTGCATCAAGCTGAGCAATAACCTGCTTTTTCTTTATTCCCTGTTTTGCACGGAAATAAGCGTCGGCAGGACTTATTGCACTGTAACCCGAAAGTCTGTTGTATTCAAGAATGCTGTAACAGCCTTTTGATTCAGTAATCTGTCTCGACATCATACTGTCGGTAGTGCATATATCTGTATCAATCATTATTTTAAGACCTTTCCTGATTATTCATTGTCTGGTGCAAGCAGACCATAAGCACCGTCGTCACGTTTATAAACAACGTTGACTTTACCTGTCTTTGCATTGAGGAACATAAAGAACTTGTGGCTCAACAGGTTCATCTGAAGAATAGCTTCTTCAATATCCATAGGACGGAGATTGAATTTCTTTTCCTTTATAATTGTATAGTCAACAGCTTCTTCAACAGGCTCTGCAAAAGTCTCCTTGAAAGCTGAATCCTTGAGCTTCTTCTCTACTTTTGTCTTATTCTTGCGGATTTGTCTGATGATTTTGTCGATTGTGCTGTCAAGAGCAGCGTTCTTGTCCACTGCTGTACGCTCTGCACGGAAAATAATGCTGTTGTATCTTACGGTAAGCTCAATTACAATCTGATTCTTTACCTCAGAGATAACGATTTTTGCATCGGCATCATCACCGAAAAACTTGCTGAGTTTTGCATCAATTCTGGATTCTGCGTATTCGGTAAAATTCTGCGGAACCTGCATTTTCTTTGCTGTGATAGTTGTTTTCATAAATGGAAATCCTCCTTTAAACTTCCTTATAAAAAGAGAAGTCAGATATTATGGTTATATTATACCATAATAATTTGCATTTTACAAG
>JAIDNR010000424.1:1503-7597 GCA_029063695.1 Ruminococcus sp. | reverse complement strand
ACCATATATTTTGACAATATATTACAAAATCAGAGCGATTTCTTCTTAATCTGACCGCTGTTTCTCGGATATTTTGTCGGTGTCTGCGATATTTTATTCACCAAAACAATTTTTCTTGTGTCTGATTCAAGAGTATATTCGGCAATACTGCTGATTTCTCCGCCTAAAATCTTTACTGCATTCTCTGCACCGTCAATATCATCTCCCCGTCCTTTCATGGATAAGAAATATCCGCCGACTTTTACAAACGGTATACAGTATTCCGATAAAACAGAAAGATTCGCTACTGCTCTCGCACATGAAAAATCAAATTTTTCCCTGTATTCAGCCATTCTTGCATTATCTTCCGCACGTCCGTGAATAAATTCTGCCTCAATTTCAAGCATATCACAAAGTTTTTCAAGAAATGCAATTCTCTTTGCAAGACTGTCAAGAAGTGTGATTTTTATATCGTTTCTCATGATTTTCAGCGGTATCGACGGAAATCCTGCACCAGTTCCCACATCTATAAGTGAGGAATTTTCGGAAATATCCGCATATTTTGACAATAAAACACTGTCAATAAAATGTTTCACAAGTATCTCTTTCGGCTCTGTTATTGCCGTGAGATTTACATTTTTATTGTATTCCACAAGAAATTCTGCATATTTATCGAATTTTCTATACTGTTCTTCTGTCAGGTCAAGTCCGTATTTTTTGAATTCAGCATGGCATATTTCCAACTCAGGCAACATTGAATCTCACCCCTTTTCTCTTTTCAGCCACACTATAAGCATTGATACGTCCGCCGGAGATACTCCCGAAATTCTCGATGCCTGTCCGATTGATACAGGCTGAACCTTATTGAGTTTCTCCGCCGCTTCAAGCCGTAAACCGTGAATTTTACTGTAATCCATATTTGTTGGCAGTAATTTTTCCTCAAGTTTATGTGCAAGTTCAATCTGTGCAAGCTGTTTTTCAATATATCCCTTGTATTTTATCTGCAATTCAACCTGTTCGCATACATCGTCGGGCAATTCAGGTTTGTTGACATCAAATGCCGCTATATCCGCATAATTCAACTGCGGTCGTCTCAGTAAATCAGCAAATTTACAGCCTGTTTTTATTGAAGATGTTCCCTTACTTTCAAGAAATTCATTCAGTTCGGCAGTCGGCGAAATTGTTTCACGTGAAACACGCTTGATTTCCTGTTCTGTCAGACGGATTTTTTCATTCAGTTTATCAAGTCTTTCCCGTGATACAAGTCCGACTTCATATCCAACCGGTATAAGACGCTGGTCGGCGTTGTCCTGTCTCAGAATAAGTCTGTATTCACTTCTTGATGTCATCATACGATAAGGGTCTGAACAGCCTTTCGTTACAAGGTCATCTATAAGCGTACCGATATACGAACTGTCCCTGCGGAGTATCAGAGGCTTTCTTCCCGCAATTTTCAGTGCAGCATTTATTCCTGCCACAATTCCCTGTGCGGCGGCTTCTTCATATCCCGAACTGCCATTGAACTGCCCTGCACCGTAAAGTCCCTGAATTTTTTTAAATTCAAGTGTCGGCAGAAGCTGTATCGGGTCACAGCAATCATATTCAATTGCATAGGCAGGACGCATAATTTCGACGTTTTCAAGTCCTTTTATTGTTCTGAGAAATGCAAGCTGCACGTCCTCCGGCAATGATGAGGACATTCCCTGCAAATAGTATTCTTCTGTTGTTAGTCCCATAGGTTCAACAAAAAGCTGGTGACGTGGCTTGTCTGAAAACCGCACAATTTTGTCCTCGATTGACGGACAATAACGTGGTCCTACTCCCTCTATTCTTCCCGAATAAAGAGGTGACCTGTCAAGGTTTGAAAGTATCACTTCATGTGTATTACTATTTGTATAGGTAACATAACAGCTCACTTTATTATCAAGATTTTCGGGAGACGTTTCAAATGAAAAAGGTACTATTTTTTCATCGCCGTCCTGCCGTTCCATTGCATCAAAATTCACACTTCTTTTATGAACTCTGCATGGTGTACCCGTCTTGAACCGACGAAGTTCAATTCCGTTGTCTATAAGACTTTTTGAAAGTCCTTTACTTGGTAATGCCGAATCAGGTCCGCTTTCAAATGAAGTTTCACCGATATGAATTTTGCCTTTTAAATACGTTCCTGTCGCTATAATAACCGCCTTTATGGAATATTCCGCCCCCAAAGAAGTAACAACTCCTGTTATTTTACCATCCTCAACAATGATTTCCGAAACTTCCGCTTGTTTCACGTGCAACATTTCCTGATTTTCACACACGTTCTTCATGTAATTATGATACATTACCCTGTCCGCCTGTACTCTGAGACTATGCACGGCAGGTCCTTTTCCTCTGTTCAGCATTCGACTTTGTATGAAACATTTATCAGCCGCTTTACCCATTTCACCGCCAAGTGCATCAATTTCCCTTACAAGATGTCCTTTTGCAGTTCCGCCGATTGACGGATTACACGGCATATTAGCTATCTGGTCAAGGGAAATTGTAAACATTACCGTTTTACAGCCAAGTCTTGCGGCGGCAAGTGCGGCTTCTACTCCTGCATGACCCGCACCGATGACTGCTATATCAAATTCACCCATTTTATATGACATAATTCATTCCTCGCAAATTGTTTCACGTGGAACATTTTCTGTGTTTAACAGTTTCAGATGTTTCACGTGGAACATTATATATCCAACAGATTTTATTGTGTTTCACGTGAAACATTTATGCGTTTAACAGGTTTCACAATGTTTCACGTGGAACATTTTCTTATTTACTTTCCTACACAAAAACGTGAAAAAACTTCGTTCACTACCGCTTCCGTAATTTTTTCACCTGTAAGTTCCAATATATGCTGTTCTGCTTCGTCTATGAGGACGTTTATCGCATCAAGCATTTCTCCAGATTTTATTGCATAAAGTGCATTGTTAATGCTTTCAAGTGCAGATTCTATACACTGCTTCTGACGCTCGTTTGCCACTGATACTGCTGAAAAACTATCAGGCGATATTTCAAAAAGTTTTTCAATTGCAGTTTCCAGCCGGCTGATTCCTGTATTCTCTTTAGCAGAAATATATACTTTATGTATAAATTGATTTTCGATTTCCGAAAATTCAGGTACAATTCCTGCATCGGATTTATTGATTACGGCTATACACTTTTTATTTTTAATTTTGTTAATTAAATCAAAATCGTCCGTTGTAGGCGAACAGCTTCCATCGAAAACCGCTATTACAAGTTCGGCGGTTTCAATTGTTTTTTCCGCTATTTCCACTCCGATTCCTTCTATTACGTCGCTTGTATCATGGATTCCTGCCGTATCGGACAGCCTCAGAACGATGTCGCCAAGCTTTACAGTTTCTTCAACTATGTCTCGTGTAGTTCCTGCTATATCGGTCACAATACTTCTTTCACAGCCGCTGAGACAGTTGAAAAGCGTTGATTTGCCTACGTTAGGTCGTCCCACAATTGCCGACGGTATTCCCTCTCTTATAATTCTGCCGTCGTCATAAGATGAAATCAAAGAAAAAAGTTCACCTGAAACGCTCTCCAGTTCGCTACAGATATGCTTTGGCTCAACTTCGGGTATATCATCGTCCGGATAGTCTGCCCATGCTGCAAGTCCGCTCAGAAGCCTCAGAAGCCTCTCTGAACACTTTCTCGCTTTTTTGAATACCGCACCTTCTCTTAGAGTCTCAGCCATTTGCAGTTCAAGCTCGCCTTTTGCTGAAATTATATCCATTACCGCTTCTGCTTGTGTCAAATCAAGCTTACCATTGAGAAATGCACGTTTTGTAAATTCTCCCGGTTCTGCTGTGACTGCACCACTTTTAAGTGCGGCACGGAGAATTTTTCTTGATACAAATAAACCGCCGTGACATGAAATTTCCGCTGTGTCCTCACCTGTATAGCTGTGTGGTGATTTGAATACAGTCAGAATACAGTCATCTATACGCTCTCCACTGTCGTGTGCTATACCGTATGCACACGTATATCCGTCCATTTCAGAGACTTTTTTTTTAAATTTTCCGAACGGACTGAAAATTCTTTCCGCAACATCAAGTGCTTTTTCTCCCGATATTCTTATGACGGCAATTCCGCCGACTGCATTCGGGGTTGAAATTGCTGCAACAGTTGACATAAAATCCCTCCTAAAAAAACAACGGCATTTAAGCCGTTGTTGTGAATATCAGAATAACTCAATCTTTCCGTAAAGTCCGCCTTCTATTGAATCTTCGGGCTTGGGCTTTTTATAGTCTTTTTCAAAACTTGTGGAGAGGTCGATTGCTTTAACCTCCATCGGCTCACGTGGTGTTCTTGGTCTGTCGTTTTTTCTGCCGCCGCCTTTTCTGTCGTCACGGCGCTGTCCTCTGCGTCTGCCGTTTTTTGGATTGTTTGAGGAGATTATTATTTTTCTGTACGGTTCTTCACCTACTGAGCGTGACGATACACCTTCGATTTCCGAAATTGCTGAGTGAATAACTCGTCTTTCGTATGGGTTCATAGGTTCAAGAGTCTGTGACCTGCCTGATTTGAGTACAGATTTTGCAACTTTTGAGGCAAGCTGTTCAAGAGTTTCCTTACGCTTGCTTCTGTAGCCCAGACAATCTATTGTTATGCGGAAATAATCCTTGTCGCCCTTATTTGCAATTATTGAGCAAAGATACTGTATTGAATCAAGCGTTTCACCACGTCTGCCAATAATTGTACCGTTGTTGTTGCTTTTGATGTCGATTATCGCACCTGTTTCATTCTGATAGATAGCAAATTCAGTGTCAATGCCCATTGCATTGAGAATACTTGTTATGTAGTCCCTTGCAATTTTAACTTTTTCGTGGAGAAGTGATTCGTTGTCAATAAGTGTGAAGTCATCAAGAGAGAATAACATATCATCTTCTTTTTTGGATTCTGATACCGATTTCTCCGGTTCGGGTGCTTTTTCCTCTGCAACAGGTTTGATTTCTTCAACAACCTTTACATCTTCATGGATTTCTTCCTTAACTTCCTGTACCTGTTCGATTTTCGGCTCAGGCTTAACAGACTCCTTTACAACAGGTGCAGCGGAAACAGATTTTACTTCCTCCGATTTAGCAGGTATTTCGGACTTTTTAACTTCCTTTACTTCCGTTCCAGTCTCAGATTTCGATTCAGCCTTAACGGGCGGAACGAGTGCTTCCTTTTTCGGTTCGGGTTTTGATACAGGAGTTACGGGCTTCGGAACTGGTGCGATATAAGTAGCCTTGACTTTTGCATCTACCTGACCTAATCCTAAAAATCCTTTTCTTCCCTCTTCGAGAATTTCAAATCTGATTTCATTTACTTTTTTTCCGAATTTCTTAACTGCCATTGCTTTAGCATCATCGACAGTTTTTGCTGTAAAAATCTCAGTCATCTGAATATACCTCCCAATTATAATTAATCATCGTAGTCATCGCCATATTTTTCAGCCATACGTTTACGAGCTTCTTTAAGTGTATCACTGTTTGCTTTGTTCTGCTCAGAACGTGACATCTTAACATTGCTGCTGCCTGAGGAAGATGAATTCTGCTGCTGTTCCATGGCTGATGCCTGTTCCATCATTTTCTGCATGAAAGTCTTTTTTCCGGGGTTTTTTTCAGCTCTTATGCGTGCTTTTTCTTTTTCCTTTTCGTTGATTGCAACAACTCTGTCATTAGTGAAGTACATATTCAGGGCAAATGTTATCAGGAATGAAAAAAGAGATGACCAAATCCAATAGTAACCAACGCCAGCAGGAAGCGAAAATGCAAGGAAGATTGACCATATTGGCATACCAAGCATCATAACCCACATACAGCCGCCGCCCGCCTGAGGAGTAGGGTTTGTTTTTTTCTGGTGAATCATTGAATAAATTGAAACAAGAAGCTGTGCAATACCTGCAAGGAATGGTATGCAGGCAAGTATTATAGCTTCTTTATTCCATACATCGGGGCTGAGAGAGGGAGTCTTTCCCAGATTTGCACCGAAAACAGCGAATTTTGACGAAAATTCGGAAACTACCTGTGCAAAGTTTTCCGAAAAATTTTTAAAATCTTCGGGATATTTGTTAAGGGCTTCGATAGTATAAAGC
>JAIDNR010000424.1:0-1493 GCA_029063695.1 Ruminococcus sp. | reverse complement strand
TATAAAGCTCATTTCTCAGGTTTCCCGATGCAATGGACTTTCCGCCGTTGATTGTACCGAACTGTACTGCAAGTTCAGATGCTTTTTCAATTGCGGCTGTACGGACGGATTTTGTGATGTGCAGAATGTGAGTAATCGGCTTATATACAACGTCGATTACGCCGAAAAGCAGGAACATCTGTATAAACATCGGAAGGCATGATGCCATCTGGTTGATGCCCTCTTCCTGATAGAGTTTCATAGTCTCTTCCTGCTGACGTGTGGGATTGGTTGAAAAACTTTTCTGAATCTTCTGAAGTTTAGGCTGCAAAAGTCTCATTCTTGCGGAATCTTTCTGCGTTTTGTAGTTCATTGGCAGAAAGAGCAGTTTTGTTACAAGAGTAAAAATAATTATGGCTATAGCATAATTGGGGACAAGCTGATAAATCCAGCTCATGAGGTAGCCGAAAGGGATACCGATAATATCATATAAATTCAATTTTTATACCTCTTCATTTGTCTGTGTTGTCTCGTTTTCGGAACGAAGCTGAGAATAATCGTATTTCTTTACTTTGAATGTAAATTTATCCGGTACGTAATCTATTCCACCTAGAGACCATGGATTACATCTGAGAATCCGCCATACAGCAAGGGCAGTGCCTTTGATTATGCCGAACTTTTCAAGTGATTTGACGGCATAGCAGCTGCAAGTTGGATAATATTTGCAGACGGGCGGTTTCAGCGGAGAGATAAATTTCTGATAGAATTCAATCAAATAAATAAGCAATTTTTTCATTTTTATTTTTTCAGCTTTCCGATGCTTTTTTCAATTGCCTTATGAATTTCCTTAACGCCGTACTTTTCCATATATGAACAGTATTCGTCAGATTTAATTTCGCACATCGGCTTTCTTGCGACAATTACTATATCAATTCCGACAGGCAGGTCGATTTCATACTGTCTGTAGGCAAGACGGATAAGTCTTTTGGCTCTGTTGCGGCAAACGGCATTTCCGATTTTTTTTCCTGCTGTAATGCCAAAGCGGTTGAAAGGTCTGTTGTTGGGCATTACATAGATAACCGAATATTTTGAAGCGATATATCTGCCTTTTTTATAGAGTTCAAGGAAATTCCTGTTATCCTTAAGTATTTCTGTATAAAGCATAATAAATAACCAAAGCGGGACAGAAAGACAGTCCCAAAGAAATAAGAAATGCAAGAATTAACAAAAAAGACCACAAAAACATATTTTTGTGGTCAGCGTCGTCAGTGAGTTAATCTTGCTCTGCCCTTAGTTCTTCTACGAGCTAAAACCTTTCTGCCGTTCTTAGTAGACATTCTTTTCATGAAACCATGCTCCTTCTTTCTGTGGAGCTTTTTAGGCTGATATGTTCTTTTCATTTCAAGCCCTCCTCTCTTGACAAATGTTATACAAGAGCCGATTATAAAAATCCGCTCTGAGTTACTGCTGAGTACTTACAAGAATTAAATCCTGCAAGTATTACACTATAAGAT